>NZ_JAJEQU010000005.1:0-208905 GCF_020687575.1 Roseburia sp. CLA-AA-H209 | reverse complement strand
ATCGGCTCTGCCCATTTGTAACTATTCACAAATCTTATATCAGTTTTTAACGTTTACACAAAACTTGAAACGGTCTCGTTCTTAAGTTGAAAGGCTTGAGAACCTTTTTTACATTACTGTCTGGCGCAGTCCACATCCTTCACTTTGAATACGGCATAAAGCCTGCAGGGGACACTAAGAATTTCGAAAAAGATACAGTCTATTCCGGCAACCGGTGCAAATTCACATCCATGTTCATCTGCACCTCACCGGCACATCCCTGTGCCGGTGTTGCCTAGAAACAGACGAAATTCCAAGTGCCCCTAACAGCCTTTATCATGTATCCCAAGTGAAGGAAGCGGGCTTCGCCCATCAAGTGGCAATCAAATATTCTATTGAGCCAAATGCACCGTTAAGAAACTCATCAGGCTTCCTGACAAGCTTACTGTTTATCTGCTTATCGAAAAACGAGTCCATTGCTTCTTTGAATTTAAGAACTGTGTCATTTCCGTAAAAATCTCACAGAAACCGTATAAAACCATAAAAAAATATGGTAAAATAGCAACAGAAAAATAGCAGCATAATGATAATAAAATACAAAGCAGAAATAATGAAAAGTGAAATAAAAGAAAATGTAAAAAACCGCAGCAAGGAGGAAATAAAATGAGCCAGAAACGGGAAGACTATATTAGTTGGGATGAATATTTTATGGGCGTGGCAATGTTATCCGGAATGCGCTCCAAGGACCCGAATACACAGGTGGGAGCCTGCATTGTCAGTGAGGATAACAAGATACTTTCCATGGGATACAACGGACTGCCGAAGGGCTGCTCCGATGATGAATTTCCATGGGTAAGAGAAGGTGCACCTCTTGAGAATAAATATTTCTATACCACCCACAGCGAACTGAATGCCATCTTAAATTACCGGGGCGGTTCGTTGGAGGGAGCGAAAATGTATGTGTCCCTGTTCCCTTGTAATGAGTGCGCCAAGGCAATCATTCAGGCTGGAATCAAGACTATCGTATATGACAGTGACAAGTACCAGAATACACCGGCAGTTATTGCTTCCAAACGGATGTTAGATGCGGCAGGAGTCCGTTATTATCAGTACACCCATACCAACCGGGAAATAAATATTACCCTGTAACGAATGGAGAAATAACGAACAATGGCAGAGGTTTACAACCAATTGAACAAATGACGAAGGTGCGGGAAAAACCCGCTGGTAATATTTGTTAAAATTATGTAAAATTGTAAAATCGTAAAGCTGATTTATAGACATTTTTCATAAAATATTTATAGACAATTTCCTCAAAAATGATATAATGAGCGTAAGCGAGTGCAAATGGAAAGCGATTTGTTTTGAAACTTTTTGATTAGAAAGGGCATTTGTCTGATATGCATTGAAATGCCAGCAGTTCTTAGATATGTGTTTTGCTTGATTGTGAACTGTCTTTTCGCTGCTTTGACCGGCTGCCCGGTTGTCCGTCTGCTACAGATACTTCCACAAACCCGTAAGGAGGTCTAGGCATTCTGACAAATAAGTTTGTGATTCCGGCAACCGGCGCAAATTCATATCCATATTCAACTGCGCCTTGCAGGCACATCCATGTGCCTGCATTGCCGGTTGCATAACAGAATGCCAAGACCTTCTAACAGGCTTGTTTATGTATCTGTATGCAGGCGGACAACCGGTGCAGACTGTCAAACATTGGAAAGACTGTTTTAATATCAGAAAGCAAAACATATATCTTAGAACTGCGGTATTTCAGGGCAGAAGAAAAGTCCTTTCTATATCAAAAAAGTTTCTAAAATAAAAGCTTAGTATTTGCAGAGCGTTTCACGAAAATGTAAGGGAAGGAGCTATTCATGAAGAACAGAAATAAAGTGTATGATTCCTTGATTTTAATCATGCAGTTCGGTATCAACATGATAGTTCCTATTTTTTTATGTGTTGGACTCGGGGTTTTTATTTACCGAAGATACGGTCATCCGTGGCTGGTGATTCTGCTGTTTTTCCTTGGGGCGGCAGCGGGATTCCAGAATTGCTACCGGATGGCACAGAGGCTTTGGCAGAAAAAAGACACGGGAAAGGTTAAATCAGATGTTAAAAAGGATAAATGATGCATTACCGGAATTAATTCTGGGAATCCTTATATACGAAATTGTGGTGGAATTTACCGGTATCTGGTTTGTAAAGGACAAATTGGGATATTCCATCGGCCTTCTGATTGGAGCAGCAACCGCAATCGGAATGGCAATCCATATGGCAGTGGTTCTGCGGGACAGTATGGATATGGCAGAATCCGGAAGGACAAGACGGATCGCATTGCAGTATGTGCTGCGGTATCTCGTAGTTGTAGCAGTCTTTTTTGCTACGGCATACTTTGAAATAGGCAATGTGATTGTAGCATTTGTGGGAGTAATGGGATTGAAGGTTGGAGCTTACGTTCAACCCTTTACACATAAAGTAATTTTAAAACTTTTAGGGAGAGGTGATGAATCTTCTTAGGGTGAAGAAAAATATAATATAAGGAGGTGAAAGCGTGGATAACGGAATTTTAGCAGCGGGTGCCCAGGATATAGATTTTATGATTCATGGACTGTTTTCCTATAAGATTTTCGGACATGAGGTATGGATTACTACTTCTCATGTATGTATTCTGATAATCATGCTGATACTGATTGCCTTTTCGTTTATTGTAAAGCATAAGATGAAAGCGGCAACGGAGGTACCGGGCGGATTCCAGAATGTAGTAGAACTTATGGTGGAAAAATTAGATGGCGTGGTTGACGGTGTCATGGGGAAAAATGCACCGAAGCTGGTGAATTACATCAGCACCATTTTTATCTTTATTCTCATGAGTAATATATCTGGATTATTCGGGCTAAGACCGCCTACCGCAGATTATGGAACGACATTGGCGTTGGGACTTATCACCTTTTCGCTTATCCATATCTGTCAGATAAAGTACCAGAAACCAAAGAAAATCTGGGAAGATATGTGTTCGCCGTTACCACCATGGCTGCCACTGTGGCTGCCAATCAATATCATCAGCGAGATTGCCGTGCCGATTTCCCTGTCACTTCGTTTGTTCGCAAACGTATTATCAGGAACCGTAATGATGGCATTGGTCTATGGACTGTTGTCCAAGATTGCAATTGTCTGGCCGGCAGCGCTTCATGTGTACTTTGATTTGTTCTCAGGAGCAATTCAGACGTATGTATTCTGTATGTTGACTATGACATATGTGAACCAGCAGATGGAAACAGAATAGAACAGTATAAGGAGGATTTATAATTATGAACATTACAGGACAGGATTTAATTTTAGCATGCTCAGCAATTGGTGCAGGACTTGCAGTTATCGCAGGTATCGGACCTGGTATTGGACAGGGTATTGCAGCAGGACACGCAGCAGCAGCTGTAGGCCGTAACCCGGGAGCAAAAGGAGATATTATGTCAACCATGCTTCTTGGACAGGCAGTAGCAGAGACTACCGGTCTTTATGGTCTGTTGATTGCAATGCTTCTGCTTTTCGTAAAACCACTGGTATAAAGTGCGAAGGAATGATTACGAAAAGAAAGGAGGCACAGCAGGAAGAAAATGACCAGATTATTTAATCTTGATTTTCAGTTATTGCATGATACCATCCTTATGGCGATATCCGTTTTCGTATTGTTTACCGTAATGTCTTATAACCTTTTCGAGCCGGTTCGTAAGATGTTAAAGGGACGTCAGGAGAAGATAAAGACGGAACTGGAATCTGCGGCAAGCGACCAGGCAGAAGCAGCAGAATTAAGACAGCAGTATGAAGAGAAGCTTAAGAACGTCGATAAAGAGGCGGAGGTTATCTTAAGTGAAGCCAGAACCAAAGCCCTGCACAATGAGAACCGCATCATTGGCGAGGCAAAGGAAGAGGCTGCGCGGATTATCCGGCGTGCCAATGAAGAGGCAGAACTGGAGAAAAAACGCGTGATGGATGAGATGAAACAGGAAATGATAGAAATTGCATCTATGATGGCAGGCAAAGTGGTAGCCGCATCCATTGATACAACAATACAGGATGCCCTCGTGGAAGAAACCTTGAAAGAGATGGGTGATACAACATGGCAAAATTAGTTTCCAAAACATACGCAGATGCATTGTTTGAACTCGCCGTGGAAAAGGGATGTGAAGATGCCTGGTTAGAAGATGCGAAAGCACTTCTTGAGATTCTCCATGAGAATGAGGAACTGGCAAAATTGATGAATCATCCACAGATTGTAAAAGAAGAGAAGCTTCAGATTATTGAAAACATATTCAAGGGAAAGACCGCGGACGAGATCGTGGGATTGATGTGCCAGCTGATAGAAAAAGACCACTTTAAAGATATGGAAAGCGTATTTGCATGCTTTGTGGATTCCGTAAAAGAATATAAAAATATCGGAACGGCATATGTCATTTCTGCGATGGAGCTGTCAATGCAGCAGAAAGATGAAATCGTAAAGAAACTATTAGAAACCACACATTATGTAGAAATTGAAATGAATTATGAGGTGGATGCATCACTCATTGGAGGCATGGTCATCCGCATAAAAGACAGGGTAGTGGACAGCAGTATCAAAACCAGGCTGCAGAAGCTAACCAGTGAATTATCCAAAATACAGTTGAAAGTAGGTGAAACCGCTTCATGAAATTGAAACCAGAAGAAATCAGTTCCGTTATCAAAGAGCAGATCGAGCGGTATGCATCCCAGTTGGAAGTGGCAGACGTAGGAACTGTCATTCAGGTGGCAGATGGAATTGCACGAATTCACGGCCTTGAAAATGCAATGCAGGGAGAACTTTTGGAATTCCCGGGCGAAGTATATGGAATGGTGCTGAACTTAGAGGAAGATAATGTAGGTGCGGTTCTGTTAGGAGATAAGCGTTCCATCAACGAAGGTGATACCGTAAAGACCACCGGACGTGTAGTAGAGGTTCCGGTCGGAGATGCATTACTGGGACGAGTAGTAAATGCGCTGGGTCAGCCGATTGATGGAAAAGGACCGATTGAGACGGAGAAATACCGCCAGATTGAACGTGTGGCATCCGGTGTTATTTCCAGAAAATCCGTAGATACACCATTACAGACCGGTATTAAGGCAATCGATTCCATGGTGCCGATTGGACGTGGACAGCGTGAGCTTATCATCGGAGATAAGCAGACCGGTAAGACGGCAATTGCAATTGATACCATCATTAACCAGAAGGGACAGGGCGTAAAATGTATTTACGTTGCCATCGGTCAGAAAGCATCTACCGTAGCATCCCTGGTAAAAACATTAGAAGAATTCGGTGCATTAAGCTATACCACAGTTGTTGTATCAACAGCAAGTGAGCTGGCACCATTACAGTATATTGCACCGTATGCAGGATGTGCAATTGGTGAAGAGTGGATGGAGAACGGAGAGGATGTATTAATCGTTTATGACGATTTGAGTAAACATGCTGCTGCATACCGTACCCTTTCCTTGCTGCTTAAGAGACCACCAGGACGTGAGGCTTATCCGGGAGACGTATTCTATCTGCATTCCAGATTATTAGAGCGTGCAGCAAGACTTTCCGATGCTTTGGGTGGAGGTTCCCTGACTGCACTGCCGATTATCGAGACACAGGCAGGAGACGTATCCGCATACATTCCGACCAACGTAATTTCTATTACAGACGGTCAGATTTATCTGGAAACAGATATGTTTAACGCTGGTTTCCGTCCGGCAATCAATGCAGGACTTTCCGTATCCAGGGTTGGTGGAGCTGCGCAGATTAAGGCAATCAAGAAGATTGCAGCACCAATCCGAGTAGAGCTGGCACAGTATCGTGAGCTGGCAGCATTTGCACAGTTTGGTTCTGAGCTGGATGCTGATACCAAAGAGAAATTAGCACAGGGTGAAAGAATCCGTGAAATGTTGAAACAGCCACAGTATCAGCCGATGCCGGTGGAAAAACAGGTAGCAATTATTTATGCTGCAACCAAGAAATATTTACTGGATATTCCGGTGGATGAGATTCTGGCATTTGAAAAAGCATTGTTAGAACTGATTGATACCAAGTATCCGGAGATTTTCGAATCCATTCGTGAAACAAAACAGTTAGACGAAGAAACAGAGCAGAAATTAATTACAGCAATTGAAGCATGTAAGAAAGATTTCAAATAGGCATGTAATAGGGTAAAAGGCGGTGAGAGACTATGGCGTCCATGCGTGATATAAAGCGGCGCAAAAGCAGTATTTCCAGCACACAGCAGATTACAAAGGCCATGAAGCTTGTTTCTACCGTAAAACTGCAGAAAGCGAAGGGACATGCAGAACAGGCAAATCCGTATTTTAATTATATGTATCAGACCGTAACTTCCATGCTGGCAAAGAGCGGTTCCATCAATCATCCTTACCTTACCGGTAAAGATTCCGGGCAGAAGGCAGTGATTGTAATTACCTCGAACCGTGGACTGGCAGGAGGCTATAATGCGAATGTCGTAAAGCTGATTACAGAGAGTGACCTTCCAAAGGACAGGCTTTCCATTTATGCAGTTGGTAATAAGGGAAGAGAGTCCTTAGAACATAAGGGATATTCCATTGTAAAGGAACTTCCGGAGCTGATAGAGACACCGGCTTATGATGAGGCGTCCGCATTGGCAAGGGAAGTGCTGGCAGCCTATGAAAAAGGTGAAGTTGGCGAAATTTACCTTGCTTATACACATTTTAAGAATACGGTGGTACATGAGCCGAAATTAATCAAGCTTCTTCCGGTGGATATCGAAGATATGCCGAAGCAGGAAGAAGATAATGTGCTGATGAATTATGAACCAAACCAGGAGGAGGCGCTTAATTTAATCATACCAAAGTATGTAACGAGCCTTCTTTATGGAGCACTGGTAGAAGCAGTAGCCAGTGAAAATGGTGCAAGAATGCAGGCAATGGATTCTGCAACCAGCAATGCAGAGGATATGATCAGTGACCTGTCACTGAAGTATAATCGTGCCCGTCAGGGTTCCATTACACAGGAACTGACAGAGATTATAGCCGGAGCATCGGCAATTTCTTAATCATATCCATAAGAATAGAGAATAAGGAGTGATAGAAAAAGATGGCAGAAACAAATATTGGAAAAATCACTCAGATAATAGGTGCTGTATTGGATATTAAATTTACCGAAGGAAAGCTTCCGGCAATCAACGAAGCAATCCGTATTACCAGAAAAGATGGTGAAGTTCTGGTAGTAGAGGTATCACAGCATTTAGGAGATGATGTCGTACGTTGTATTGCCATGGGACCAACCGACGGATTAATCCGTGGCATGGATGCAGAGGCAACCGGTGCACCGATTTCCGTACCGGTAGGTGAGCATACCTTAGGCAGAATGTTTAACGTATTAGGCGAACCAATTGACAATGAGGCTCCACCACAGGATGTGGAATATATGCCGATTCACCGGAAAGCACCAAGCTTTGATGAACAGGCAACTTCTACAGAAATGTTAGAGACAGGAATCAAGGTGGTTGACCTTCTCTGCCCTTACCAGAAGGGTGGAAAAATCGGACTTTTCGGTGGTGCAGGAGTAGGAAAAACCGTATTGATTCAGGAGCTGATTCATAATATCGCAACCGAGCATGGTGGATATTCCGTATTTACCGGTGTAGGTGAGCGTACCCGTGAGGGAAATGACCTTTATTATGAAATGAAGGAATCCGGAGTTATTGATAAGACCACCATGGTATTCGGTCAGATGAACGAGCCGCCTGGAGCACGTATGCGTGTAGGTCTTACCGGACTTACCATGGCGGAGTATTTCCGTGATAAAGGTGGAAAGGATGTACTGTTATTCATTGATAACATTTTCCGTTTCACACAGGCAGGTTCTGAGGTGTCCGCACTGTTAGGACGTATGCCTTCCGCAGTAGGATACCAGCCGACCTTACAGACTGAGATGGGTGCATTGCAGGAGCGTATCACTTCTACCAAGAATGGTTCCATTACATCCGTTCAGGCAGTCTATGTACCGGCGGATGACCTTACTGATCCGGCTCCGGCAACCACATTTGCCCATCTGGATGCCACTACTGTACTGGATCGTTCTATTGTAGAGCTTGGTATTTATCCGGCAGTAGACCCGCTTGGTTCTACATCCAGAATCCTTGACCCTCGTGTTGTAGGGCAGGAGCATTTTGAAGTAGCCCGTGGAGTACAGGAGATTCTTCAGAAATATAAAGAATTACAGGATATTATCGCAATCCTTGGTATGGATGAGCTGTCAGAAGAGGACAAGCTGGTAGTAAGCCGTGCAAGAAAAGTACAGCGTTTCTTGTCACAGCCATTCTTCGTAGCAACCCAGTTTACCGGTCTTGATGGAAAATATGTACCGGTAGCCGAGACCATCCGCGGCTTCCGTGAAATCTTAGAAGGAAAGCATGATGATGTACCGGAGAGCTATTTCCTGAATGCCGGAAGTATTGACGAAGTACGTGCCCGTATGAAGTAAGGGGTGAAGCCATGGCAGACGAGAAGAAAGCATTTGAGGTAGAAATCATTACCCCGGAGCGAATCTTTTATACCGGGGAAGCAACCATGATAGAATTCAATACAACAGAAGGAGAAATCGGTGTCTATCCGGACCATATTCCGCTGACAACGGTGCTTGCTCCCGGTGTTGTGACCATTACCAATGGCGAAGATGTAAAAGAAGCTGCGGTTCATGCAGGCTTTGCAGAGATTTTGGGTGATAAGGTAACACTGCTGGCAGAGATTGCCGAGTGGCCGGATGAAATCGATGAGAAGCGTGCCGAAGCAGCAAAAGAGCGTGCCGAAGCCCGTATTGCAGCTAAGGCTGCAGATACAGATATGCTCCGTGCGGAATTTGCATTGCGTAAGGCGTTGGTGCGAATTGAAGTGAAACATTAAAAACGGTGTATACAAAAGATAAAATATGATGTAAGAAAGGTACCCTCTTTACCGTAGAAACCGGCAGAGAGGGTATTTTTTACTTTACAGGAAATTACTTTCCTGTAAAGTAAAAATGCTCCGCGAGGATGCACACTGCGGCGTATAAGGTAGATGTCGCAAGCGACCGCCGCAGGCGCGAGAATGTGCCGAGGCACATTCTTTGTTTCCTTTACAGGAAACTGTTTTCCGGTAGAGTGAAAAAGGGGGATATGTTTTAAGAAAGGTTTCTACATAGTTTATAATAATTTAAGAAAATATTTATACCATACCATAGGGGAAAGCTATATAATGAATTTCAAACAGAATGAAAAGGATGAAGAAACAGTTTATGAGTGAAAACAGAATGCCGGAAGAAAAACGTATCCTGCGGGGATTATCAAAGGAAGAAGTAGAAGAACGCTTTATAGAAGGATTTGTAAATAAAACAGACATCAGCACGGAGAAGAGTGCAAAGGAAATCGTAAAGTCCAATGTATTTACATACTTTAACTTTATTTTCTTAGTCATTACGATTCTGCTTTGTGTGGTCGGTTCTTTCCGGAACCTGACTTTCCTGCCAATCATTATCGGAAATACGCTGATTGGAATTATTCAGGAATTGCGGGCGAAGAAAGTCTTAGATAAGATGAGCCTTCTGAATGCACCCCATGCCATTGTTATCCGGGATGGAGAGCAGAAGAAAATTTTATCGAAGCAGCTGGTGAAGGATGATGTCATTTTACTGACTGCAGGAACCCAGATTTGTGCAGACGCCGTTGTTCTGGAAGGCACGATTCAGGTAAATGAATCATTGCTGACCGGAGAAGCCGATGAAATTGAAAAAACACCGGGAAGCAGGCTGATGTCCGGAAGCTTTGTGGTATCCGGAGAATGTTATGCGAGACTGGAGAAGGTAGGAAAGCATTCTTATATTTCCAAGCTGACTGCAGAAGCAAAAGCGATGGGAAATGAAGAACAGTCCGAGATGATTCGCTCTATTAACCAGTTGGTAAAATGGATTGGTATTGTGATTATTCCGATTGGAATCATTTTATTCTGGCAGGGCTATATCGTAAATGGAGAGACTTTCCAGAAGAGCATCGTTTCCATGGTGGCAGCAATTATCGGAATGATACCGGAGGGATTATATCTTCTGACGACCATTGCCCTGGCACTTGGAACCATGCGTCTGGCAAAGCGGCATGTATTGCTCCATGACATGAAGAGTATCGAAGCACTGGCAAGAGTTGATGTGCTCTGTGTCGATAAAACCGGAACCATAACGGAAGCCGGTATGGAAGTGGCAAAAATTGTTCCGGCAAAGGATGCGGAAAATACATTTCTTCAGTCTCTGCTTCGGGATTATGCGTCAGCAGTGCCGGATAATAATGCTACTATGGAAGCAATTCGTGATTATCTGGAGCGGAAGGGCAAAGATAAGGATAGAGATAGTGATACCGATACCGATAACGACAGCAATAAAGATAAAACAGCGGAAGTACAGACCTTTATGGCTGCCCGGCGGAAAGCACTGGAGGTTATGCCGTTTACTTCTACAACAAAATACAGTGGCGTTGTATTTGAGGATGGAAAATATCTTCTGGGTGCGCCGGAATTTGTCATGGGAAATGCTTTTGAAGAAATTGCAGATGAGATTAGGGAATATACGAAAAAAGGTTATCGTGTGCTTTTACTGGCAAAATATCCGGGAAGTGATATCAAGGGAACCCTGACCGAAAAACCGGAGCCGCTGGGTTATGTGATTCTTTCCAATCCAATTCGTGAAAATGCGAAGAAGACCTTTGGTTATTTTAAGAATCAGGGTGTAGCAGTGAAAGTAATTTCCGGTGATAACCCGGAGACCGTATCCGAAGTGGCACGATGTGCCGGAATCGAGCATGCGGAGAAATATGTGGATGCAGGCACACTGGATACCGATGAGAAAATTTATGATGCGGCAGACCGCTATACCGTATTTGGACGGGTAACTCCGAAACAGAAGCAGAAGCTGGTACATGCATTGCAGGATGCGGGACATACCGTAGCAATGACCGGCGATGGAGTTAACGATATTCTGGCAATGAAGGATGCGGATTGCAGCGTGGCGATGGCGTCCGGAAGTGAAGCAGCAGCACAGGCGGCACAGGTAGTTCTTTTAGATTCCGATTTTGCCCATATGCCGGATGTGGTATCAGAAGGACGGCAGGTAGTAAACAATGTGCAGCGTTCTGCCAGCCTGTTTCTGGTAAAAAATATATTCTCTCTGTTAATGGCAATCTTTGCAGTGGTATCGACAATTACTTATCCGTTAGAGCCGGCACAGATTTCCCTCATCAGTATGTTTACCATTGGGGCACCGGGATTCTTACTGGCATTGGAGCCAAACCGCAACCGTATTGAAGGACGGTTTTTACGGAAAGTATTATTAAAAGCATTTCCGGCAGGACTGACCGATGTATTAATCGTTGGTTCGCTGGTAGTCTGCGGAGAAGTATTTTCTATACCTGCTTCCGATGTGGCAACTGCATCCACCATGCTTTTATGTGTTGTAGGATTTATGATTCTGATTAAAATCAGCCATCCGATGAATAAGTTTAAATATGGAATTTTAATTTTTAATATCGCCGGGCTGCTTTTCTGCGGCATCTGCTTAAACCAGTTATTTGCCATGAGCCAGATGTCTAAGATTAGTATTCTTCTGATGATTGTATTTGCTTTTGCTGCAGAGTCACTGTTCCGTTACCTGACAATCGGGGTGGAAGGAATTGCAAAATTCATCAGTTCACGGGCACATCGCGGTGCTCCACAGAAGTAGAGAATACAATTAGTGTTTTGGTTCGTCCGAAATGCTGCAGTTCGTTGATGAAGTGGTCAAGCTGGATGGTAGTCTGAAACATGACTTCCACCAGCATGGCATAATCACCGGTGACACAATTACATTCAATCACATTGGGAATTCTATCGATGAAAGGGTAGAATTCCTTTTTTTGTGCCGGTTCCACCTCAAGATTAATGAAAGCCTTAATGTGATAGCCAAAGAGCATGGGATTTACAGTGGCATGATAGCCGGTTAAAATCCCTCGTTTTTCCAACCGCTCAATCCGGGCAGAAACCGCCGGGGAAGATAAAAAGACTTCCTTTGCAATATCCTTGACCGGAGTGCGGGCATTTTCCTGTAAGATCCGGATGATGCTTTTGTCAATGTTGTCTAATTCTTTTTCCATAAAGGCTCCTTTCGTTTCCTGAAAAATACAGTTGATGTAAAAAATGAATTTATCTGCAAATATAATGCTGAAAAATGACAAATGAAATAGCAGGTAAAGTAATATATAAAATTTTGTAGCCGGTGAATATCAAATGGCAGGCAGCTGCAGAAAATATCCTCCTGCCTCTGCGGGCAGATATATTTATGACACGGTTAGAGGCACTTGGCATTTTGTAGAAACATAGGCAACGCTGGTGCATGGACGCACCAGCGAGGCACAGATGAACATGGATGTGAATTTGTGCCGGTTGCCGGTTATTTTTCTATTCCTATCAAAATGCCTTAGTGCCCCTTGCCGTGGAATACATATCTGCGCAGAGGCAGGAGAATATTTTGCTGTATACACTGTCTGGATTTTACACATACAAGTATGTTGGCTTATTTTCAAGTATTATATCATACCTCTATTTTGCTGAAAAGACAGACACTTAAGAAAATAAAGAAAACAACAAACAATATTAAAATAATTAATCAAAACTACACTAAAAACAAATATAAAGCACGTTTTGACTTAAAACTATTTACCTTCTGGTCAAAGAGTGCTAGTCTTTGACAGAACCAAAAAACAAAAAATAAAAATTGAAAACAAACCCTTGTGACAATGGCGTCAGGACAGGATAAGACTGTCTTGACGCTATTTGCGTTACTAAGTAGGGTTAAAAAAATAAGAAAGAGAGAGGGAAACATCATGACAGAAGAAATGCGTATGGAATCCGATTCAATCGGAACAATGGAAGTGCCAAAGGAGGCTTATTATGGCGTACAGGCTTTGCGGGCAAAACAGAATTTTCCGATTACAGGACAGAGTCTGCATCCTGTATTTATCCGCAACCTTGCAAAAGTAAAGAAGGCAGCGGCACAGAGTAATCGGAATGCGCTGGCTCTTCCGGCAGATAAGGCAGAAGCAATTATAAGGGCCTGTGATGAAGTGATTCGTGGATGTTTTACCGATGAATTTATTGTAGATGCTATTCAGGGTGGCGCCGGAACCAGTGCCAATATGAACATGAACGAGGTGCTGGCAAACCGTGCCAATGAATGGATGGGAGGAAGAAAAGGTGATTACAGCCGGATTCATCCGAATGACCATGTGAATATGTCCCAGTCCACCAATGATGTGATTCCAACAGCCGGAAAACTTACGGTGCTGGAACTGTTAAAACCGTTGCTGGCAGAACTGGATGGACTGGAGAGGGAGCTTCGGATTAAAGCAGCAGAATTTGATGGAATCTTAAAGATGGGAAGAACGCAGCTTCAGGATGCAGTGCCGATGCGCCTCGGACAGACCTTTCATGCCTATGCAACCATGGTAAAACGTGATTATGAGCGGCTGAAAGAAGTAAGATGTGAAATGTTTACTGTAAATCTGGGGGGAACCGCAATTGGAACTGCCATCAATGTTTCTCCGGCATATTTATCTAACGTGGTGCCGGCACTGGCAAAGATAACCGGTTATCCGCTGAAACAGGCAGAGGATTTATTTGATGCTACAGAGAATCTGGATGGATTCGTGATGGTATCCGGTGCACTGAAAGCATGCGCCGTAGACCTTTCAAAAATGTGTAATGATTTAAGACTGTTATCCTCCGGACCAAGAACCGGGTTTGGTGAAATTAACCTTCCGGCAAGACAGAATGGTTCTTCTATTATGCCGGGCAAAGTAAATCCGGTTATTCCGGAAGTGGTAAGCCAGGTAGCGTTCCATGTCATTGGAAATGACACAGCAATTACCATGGCGGCAGAGGCAGGACAGATGGAACTGAATGCTTTTGAGCCGGTGGTATTTTACAGCCTTTTTGATTCCATCGATACTTTAAAAGAAGCGGTTGAGACACTGACAAAGAATTGTATACATGGAATCACAGCCAATGAGGCACACTGCCGCAGTCTGGTAGACAAGAGTGTTGGTATTTCCACAGCACTTTGCCCGTATCTTGGATATAAGGAATCTGCCGACATCGCAAAGACAGCACTCCGGGAGAACAAGAGTGTAAGAGAAATCGTTCTGGAACGGAAATTGATGAGCGAGGCAGATTTAGAGCATGTGCTGAATCCGGAAATGATGACAGAAGTACATTTTGAACAGAGAAAAGCAATGTAGCCAATATAAAAATAACAGAAGCAGCGTCACGATTGAGGAAAAGCGAAAGTTTTATCCTACGAAACCGGATGCTGCTTTTTTTTCTGGTGAAATATAGAAGAAAAAATTTCATGCCTGCATGCAGATTTAATGAGTGCTGCAATAATTTTAAGAACGCACAAAGATACAAAACAGTCTGCATTTTATTGAAAAAAGCGGCGGATTATATTATGATATGAAGTATAAAAAGTGTGTAAATAATAAGTAAAAACAAGTAGGAGAACAACATATGGAAGCGTCCAAAGTATACTATACCAGTTTTAAAACCAGCGGCTCAGAAAATTTGTTGCAGAAGCTGCGTCGCCTTTGTATTACAGCTGGAATGAAAAATATTGATTTTGAAGATAAATATGCAGCAATTAAGATTCATTTCGGAGAGTTAGGAAATCTTGCATTTCTGCGTCCGAATTATGCCAAAGTAGTGGTGGATCTTGTAAAAGAATGTGGAGGAAAAGCATTTCTTACGGATTGCAATACCCTTTATGTAGGAAGCAGAAAGAATGCACTGGATCATATGGATACAGCATATGAAAACGGATTTACACCATTTTCCACCGGATGCCATGTGATTATCGCAGATGGGCTGAAAGGAACGGACGAAGCATTGGTTCCGGTAGACGGGGAATATGTGAAGGAAGCCAAAATCGGAAGAGCCGTGATGGATGCAGATGTATTTATTTCCCTGACACATTTTAAAGGACATGAGGGGGCCGGATTTGGTGGTGCTTTAAAAAATATCGGAATGGGCTGTGGTTCCCGTGCCGGAAAAATGGAAATGCATTGCTCCGGCAAACCGGCGGTAGACCAGAGCCTGTGTGTAGGCTGTGGAGCCTGTGTAAGAATCTGTGCCCATGATGCACCACATATCACAGATGGCAAGGCAGGTATTGATGAAAATAAATGTGTGGGCTGTGGCAGATGTATCGGCGTATGCCCAAAAGACGCAGTCAATCCAACCAACTGGAATGCATCCAATCTTTTGAATTACCGGATTGCAGAGTATTCCAAGGCAGTCTGCCAGAACCGCCCGTGTTTCCATATTTCGCTGGTATGTGATGTGTCACCGAACTGCGACTGCCATCCAGAAAATGATATTCCTATTATCCCGGATGTAGGAATGTTTGCATCCTTCGATCCGGTAGCACTGGACATGGCATGTGCAGATGCCTGCAATAAGCAGCCGGTAGTACACGGCAGTGTATTGGAAGAACAGATGCAGCATGTTCATGAGAAAGACCATTTTCATATGGTGCATCCGGATACCAACTGGGAATCCTGTGTAGAGCATGCAGAAAAAATCGGACTTGGAACCCGGAACTACGAGTTAATTCAGATTTAATTATTTTGCTGCAGAAGTGATTAGAGGCAGAGAGATTTTGGCGGACAGGATTATCGGGTGGATTTCTTTTTAAGCAGAATTCATTTGCTTCTTTTAGACGTTTTTTCTTGTTGTCATGCTGTCTTTCCGGTTGCTTTGACCGGATACTTCCGGCTGTCCGCCTGCTACGGATACCGAAACTTCGTCAGCAAGGGACTCTAAGAATTTCGTTGTACAAATTATATAATGCGGCAACCGGTGCAAATGCACATCCATGTTCATCTGCGCCTCGCTGGCACGTCCCTGTGCCAGCGTTGCCGGTTATTGCCGAAATTCTAAGAGTCCCTAACTGACTATGTAAATGGTATCCGTATGCAGGCGGACAGCCGGAAGTAATCGGTCAAACATTGGAAAGACAGAATGTAATAAACAAAAGAAAAAACGTCTGAATTAGAAGCAACGGAATTCTGCTTGAGAAATTCACCTGATAATCTTGTCAACGACAAAAACCTGCCTCAAATCACACCGGAAACAAAAAATAAAATATAAAATACAAAGGAGAACAATATGAGGGGACAAAAAATAAGAGCAAAGCTACAAGCACTATTACTGGCAGCATGCATGGGGGTATGCAGTCTACAGGTAACAACAGCATCCGCAGCAGAAGAAAAGCCGAAGTCGGTGGATATCGTATTTACCCATGATACCCATTCCCATTTGAACAGCTTCCGTACGGTAGTAGATGGAGAAAATGTGGAAGCAGGCGGATTTGCACGAATCAAAACAGTCATTGATGAGAAGAAGGAAGAAAATCCGGATACGCTGGTGGTAGACGGTGGAGATTTTTCCATGGGAACACTGTTCCAGACAGTTTATGAAGAAGAGGCATCTGAGCTTCGGATGTTAGGCTATCTTGGCTATGATGCAACGACCTTTGGAAACCATGAATTTGATTATCGAAGCAAAGGCTTAGCGCAGATGCTTGATACAGCGGCAGCCAGCGGTGATGTAGTGCCGTCCCTGCTGGTCTGTAACGTTGACTGGTCAGAGATGAATGATGAGAGACAGCTTTTAAAAGA
Source organism: Roseburia sp. CLA-AA-H209 (assembly GCF_020687575.1). Classification (NCBI taxonomy): domain Bacteria; kingdom Bacillati; phylum Bacillota; class Clostridia; order Lachnospirales; family Lachnospiraceae; genus Roseburia; species Roseburia sp. CLA-AA-H209. The sequence continues at coordinate 192,184 of NZ_JAJEQU010000005.1, read as the reverse complement.
TGCCTTTGATCATTATGGGGTAAAGGATTATGAAGTCATCGAGAAGGGCGGTGTAAAAATCGCATTGCTTGGAGTATTCGGCAAAGATTCCCTTTCCTGTGCACCAACCTGCGCACTTGAGTTTAAAGATCCAATCGAGGCGGTGAAGGAGACTGTGGCAGCCATAAAGGAAAAAGAAGATGTGGATATGATTGTCTGCCTCTCCCACAGTGGAACCAGTGAAGATCCGAAGAAATCCGAGGATGAACTTCTTGCAAAGGCAGTGCCGGAGCTGGATGTTATCATCAGCGGACATACCCATACCACATTGGAAGAGCCGATTATCGAAGGAAATACAGCTATTGTATCTGCCGGAGAATATGGCATTAATGTAGGAAGTATGCACCTTTCCCAGAATTCCGAAGGACGCTGGGAGGTAGAGGATTATAACCTGATTCCGATTCGCCCGGATATTGAGGCAGATGAGGCGGCCCAGGAGAAGATAGATGCTTTTGAAGCCAATATTGATGATACTTACCTGAAACAGTTTGGATACACTGCTTCTGAAGTATTGTGTGAGAATGATTATGAATTTGCATCAGTAGATGATTTATATACGAAGCATACGGAACATAATCTGGGAGATATTATGGCGGATGCCTATATTTACGGGGCAACCCATACGAAGGATTATGATGGAGAAGAAATTGATGTGGCAGTCGTTCCAAGCGGAACTGTCCGTGATACCTATGTGCCGGGGGATGTTACGGTAACAGATGTCTTTAACTCCTTCTCCCTTGGAATCGGGGCAGATGGTGTGCCGGGTTACCCGCTGATTAAGGTATACCTGACCGGAAAAGAATTAAAGACGGTAGCAGAGATTGATGCTTCCATTTCCGATTATATGACAACGGCAAGACTTTACTGCTCCGGACTGAATATGACCTATAATCCGAACCGTCTGATATTAAACCGGGTAACAGATGTATATCTGACGAAGAATGATAAGAGAGAAGAAATTGAAGATGACAAATTATACTGCGTCGTAGCTGACCTTTACAGCGGCCAGATGCTTAGTGCAGTAACGGATATGTCATATGGACTGCTTTCCATTGTGCCAAAGAATGCAGATGGAAGTAAAGTAGAAGATTTTGAAGACTGCATTATTTATGATGGTGACCAGGAATTAAAGGCATGGGTATCCATTGCCCGTTATATGGAATCCTTTGAAGAAGGAGAAAATGGTATTGCAGAGATGCCGGAATATTATAACGGACTTCATGACCGCAAGGTGGTAGATGATGATAAGAGCCTTGGCGCAAGACTGAAAAATCCGAATAAATATGCAGCAATGATTGTGGGAGTTGTTCTTGTGGTACTCCTTGTTCTGATTTTCATAATCGTATTGATTGTCAAAGTCATACGCCGCATCCGTAGAAGAAAATTGAAAAAAAGTTAACACATGAGTGGAAGTGTGGTATGCTATAGAACAGATGAAAAAAGTTTGGAGTAGTTAGAGAGTGCGAGATAAGTTTGACTTAAAAGAATTGACAAATGAAATACCTTTGGGAGAGTTCTTAAAATATGATGAGCCGCTTCTGGTATCAAGAACTAATGCGGTAAGTGGAAAATTGCTGCTGGCTTCGGAAATGTCGAGATTTAACACGGTAGGTTATGATTGTGTAGCTGTCTGTATCAATGATATGTATGCCATGGGAGCAAAACCGCTTCTTTTTTATGACAATATTTCCTGTGCCCGTCCCAAGTTTGAATATATCCGGGACATGGAAGAGGGTATGGAAAATGGCTGCCGGCAGGGAAATGTGACTTATGCCGGAAGTGAAATTAAGGAGCTTTCCGATATTTTCTCTTATGACCAGTATGATCTGGTTGGCTTTATTGCCGGAATTGTAGAGAAAAAAAAGAAAATAGGAATAGCACCGGTGAAAGCTGGAGATGTTATTATTGGACTTCCATCCAATGGACTTCATAATAACGGCTATGTGGCAGCCAGGAGAAAATTATATCTGACGAAGACTTCTATGGAAATCTATTATGAATCATTAGGTTCTACGTTAGGAGATCTGCTTCTGGCACCGACCCGTATGTACCGGGATGCCATGGAAGCATTGCTTCAGAGTGAGATAGAAATTAAATCCTGCGTACAGGTGGCTCATGGAGGTATTGATAAGGCAGTACATACTCTGATGCATAATACTGCCGGTGCAGTGATAAAACAGCGGGAAGAAGATATTCCACCACTTTACGATATGCTGCATAAAGATGGTAATATCAGCAAAGAGCAGATGAGAAATATTTTTAATATGGGAATCGGAATGCTGATACTGGTGGCAGAAGAAGATACCGACCGGGTGGTAGAACTGTTAGAAGCAGCGGGAGAAGAACCGGTGGAATTAGGTCTTGCAGAGACAGGCTCGGACATTGTACGCTATATATAGCCAAGGTGAAGGGAGAATATCATGAGTACACAGGACAAACTGGAGAGGGTATTACGGGATATACATGTATTAATATCCAGAAGTGAACTTTATGACAATACAGGTGAGAAGATTATTGTTGAGAAGAAGAAAATGTTTGAATATCTCAATCATCTGAATGACTGTATTTACGAGATGATGGATGAATATGAAGTGACACAGCAGAGCAGGGACAAGGCAGAACGGGAGGCACGCAAAAAAGGCGATGCCATGATTTTTAAAGCAAGCCGGAATGCTGAAGATGTCTATGCAGCCGCTGTGTTGTATACCGATGATGCCCTTCAGCGGGTACAGCATATTATGCAGGATACAACAGATGCCCTTCAGGATATTCTGAAGAAAGCCCAGGATGATATGAAGACCCAGAAGGTGGTTATCCGGGAGAACCAGTCAGAGCTTAAGAGCCAGCTTCAGGATATGGTAGATACCGAAAAGTATCTGAAATTAATCGAAGAACGTAACCACGAACTGGAAAAGGAACGTGAAAAAGAGAAGAAAGAGCCGAGGGAAGAAAAGAAATCCTCATATCAGGCAATCAAGCCGGAAATCCGGATTAATCCGGAATACTTTAAGAAAGCAGGAATTCCTTTAGAGGATGAAGAACCGGAGGAAGATGCGGCCGAAGGAAAGAAAGAGATTCCGGAAGTTACGGTGGATCTGGATGCAGAGTACTTCAAGTGGAAAGCAAAAGAAAAAGATAACAAAAAGAAATAGAACTACGTAAACCAAATTGCAGGAAGGACTTTAGAGAAGTTCCTCCCTGCAATTTTTTAATTTGTCATATGTGGCAAGAATATCCACATTTCCTTTTTCCAATTGTTTTTTAATAATCTCAATATAGATGACGCCTTTGTTTATTAATTTTTCATCACCGCTGTTGATGCAGGATTCCAGATAAGCAAAGAGTGGATTCTGAGTTTCGCAGTTGGCGGCAAGTTCAGCGAGTACTTCTTTGCTGGTAGATAACTCTACCAGATTAATTGGCTCGGTCTGGATAATAAACCCACCGGATAATTCCTCCGAATAGAAGGTATCGTCTTCTTTGGCAGTATGAATAAAAGGAAGCAGGCTGGATTTACGCAGGGTGCTGACCTGATGCAGATTGGCAAGTTCTCGTATCATGCGGTAGAGAATGAAACCGGCAGCAATTCCATAGAGAATGAGAAAATACATCTCACTGGTGAGCACCGCAAGCTTCCGGTAACCGATAATGCCAATGACAATCAGGGCAAGCAGGCAGGCACAGGGGCGGAACCACAGGCTGCTGATTAATGCTTTCCGGAAGGAAGATAAATCTTTTTCCTTTAAAGGAATAAAGGTATAATGCTTCTTCATAAACAATCCTTTCAAAAATAATCAATCATAAAACAGATATTTTCACAACAAAATGCTATGAAAGATACGAATTTAATATAGTATAACACAATTTTAAAGGTTTTTTAAGAAAAGTACGCTTTTCCTATTAAGAAAAATCTGATACGCTATAGATAATTATGAGGTAGTTTATGTGTTCGCGGTATGAAGTATTCAAAAATCAGTAAAGATAGAGCATGAGGACAGGAGGACGAAATGAATATACTGGTATGTGATGATGATAAAGAAATTGTAGAAGCAATCGAGATTTACCTGCAACAGGAAGGCTATCATGTCTTGAAAGCATATGACGGAGAACAGGCACTGGATATGCTTAAGAAAAATGAGGTGCATCTTCTGATTATTGATGTCATGATGCCGAAACTGGATGGTATCCGGGCAACTTTAAAGATTCGGGAGGAAAGCAGCATTCCAATTATTATTTTATCAGCAAAATCCGAGGATTCTGATAAAATCTTAGGACTTAACATCGGTGCTGATGATTATGTGACCAAGCCATTTGACCCGCTGGAACTGGTAGCAAGAGTAAAATCACAGCTTCGCCGTTATACCCAGCTTGGCAATGTCAGCGAAAGCAATGAGACAGTATATCAGGTTGGCGGTCTTATGATTAATGATGATTTGAAAGAAGTCACCGTGGATGGTGAATTAGTGAAGCTTACTCCGATTGAATATAATATTCTTCTGCTTCTGGTAAAGAATCAGAGTAAAGTATTTTCTATTGAACAAATTTATGAAAATGTCTGGAATGAAGATGCAATTGGTGCAGATAACACCGTTGCTGTTCATATCCGTCATATCCGTGAAAAGATTGAAATTAATCCGAAGGAGCCAAGATACTTAAAAGTAGTATGGGGTGTTGGATATAAAGTTGAGAAGAATTAACGAAGGAAAGCAAATATGAAGAACAGACACTATGGAAATGTATGGAAAAATACCATTATTCTCCTGCAGTTACTGTTTTCTGTCCTGCTGCTGATGTCCGTCTTTATGGTAGCGGCATTAAACGGAAAGCACATGATAGACATGGATAATCTGACGAATCAGAGCTATGTGGATTCCAGTTACTACAGCTATGTCTATGAGCAGAAGGTAACGGAACTGACTAATTTCTTAATGACCCGGAAAAATTTTGAGACCAACGGGGAATACGATTCGGAGAAACCGGTCAATGTTATCAAATACGCAAGAAGCGGCATTATCCGTAACGACGCAGAAGAAAGCTATACCATGACGCTGGTGCGGAATGGTGCTTCGGCATACTGGATGTATGATGACAGCAGTATCTCCAACACAGAAGAATATGACGGGGAAAATGACAAGGCACAGTTTGAAAATTATACCTTAAGTGCTCTGGTGGCATGGTCGAAGGAAGGTTATGTACAGTATTCCGATAAAATCGAGGAAAAATATCTGCCACAGAGCGGTATTTCCATTGCCCAGGGCGTACAGGAGGGCAGGCTTACGGAAGAGGAAGGACAGGAGCTGTATCAGGCACTGGCAAAGACCTTGGACCGTATCGGCCAGGAAGAAACTGCCTACCGGAAAGCACTGAATGAATTTGATGATTCTGAGACGAATTTATCTTATGTCTTTATTGAAAATGAGCAGGTTATCTACACAAATATGTTAGAGGATACGGAAGAAGATATTACCTCGTATGTATTCGGAGACAAAGCACATAACCTTTTGGATTACGGAAAAGAAAAGGGAAGCTATCTCTACTGTAATGATAAAGATTTGAAATTTCGCAGCAATGTAAAGGGAATGGAAGATTATTATTACAAATACATTGATGGAACCATGTCCGGCATAGGAAATAATGCAGTCTTTCTGGTGGCAGTAGATACCACATTCCCAAATGAAGATGGATTTATAAAAGCAAAATCGGAATTTATGACGCTGCATCCCTGGGGCATGATTTCGATTGTAACCATTGTGGTAAGTCTTTTGGGCTGGATTGTAACACTGGTTTATCTGACTCTTGCAGCAGGACGTAATCATAAGGATGATAAGATTCATTTAAACTGGATTGACCATATTAAGACAGAATTTTTCTTTTTGATATTTATTGTATTTTCTGTACTGATATTGGTTTTAAGTTTTTCTGCGGCATCCTATGAGTGGGATATTCCGGGAATGCTTGTGGTAGTAGGCGTGATTTCTTTTATCTATGACGGCGTGTTCCAGATTTTCTATACCAGTGTTATCCGGCGGATGAAAGCCGGCGTGTTCTGGGAATACAGCTTTACCAACTGGGTATATGTCAGCACTTTGCGAGTACTTGGAACATGGAAAGCATCGGTGCGTGTCATTGTTACCTTTGTATTTAATGCGTTGTTATTTTTGTTTTTGGCGTATCAGTTCTTTACGAGAAGACATTTGTTAGGTGGAATTCTTCTGGCACTTCAGATTATTGTTATCGGTGTAATCTATCTCCGGGATGTAGTACAGAAGCAGGAAATCATGAAGGGAATCAGACAGATTACGGAAGGAGATTTATCCTATAAGATTCCGTTAGAGCATCTTCACAGCGACAGCAGAAAGCTGGCAGAGGCAGTAAACAGCATTGGAGACAGCCTGCATCTTGTGGTGGAAGAGAATACCAAAAACGAGCGTATGAAGGCAGACTTAATCACCAATGTATCCCATGATATCAAGACACCGCTGACTTCTATTTTGAATTATGTAAATCTTATGAAAATGGAGAAGCCGGAAAGTGAGCGGATGCAGAATTATCTGAATGTACTGGAAGAAAAATCCCAGCGGTTAAGGCAGCTTACAGAAGATCTGGTAGAGGCATCGCGAATCAGCTCCGGAAATATTACACTTCAGATGACAAGAATTAATTTTGTGGAACTGATTTACCAGACTGCAGGTGAATTTAATGAGAAATTCGAAGCCAAGGATTTGACCACGATTACAAAGCTGCCGAAGGAATCCGTTGTCATTATGGCAGACGGCAGACGAATCTGGCGTGTGGTAGAGAACCTTTATAACAATGTGGCAAAATATGCCATGGCACATACCAGAGTCTATGTGACCATGGAGACATCGGAGCAGAAGGTAATCTTCTCTATTAAAAATATTTCCGAGCAGCCACTGCATGGAAGTGCGGCAGAGCTGACAGAGCGTTTTGCAAGAGGAGATGAATCCAGAACCACGGAAGGAAGCGGACTGGGACTTTCCATTGCCCAGAATCTTACCACGATTATGGGCGGAACCTTTGAAGTAACTCTGGACGGTGATTTATTCTCTGTTACCATTACCTTTCCGCTGGCATAATAAGGAACCTTGCAAACCGTGGGGAATCCTTGAAAAGGGTTGATTTTTAACAGACGTTTCTTTATAATAACGAATTAGAAAAAGAGTATCGGCGGTGGCTTTTTCCCCGCCGATTTCTTCCTATATAGGAAGAGGTATAAAATAGTAATCAGTTCAGAAAACAGGAGGAAACATTCATGAAGTTACATGAGACAGGGGCATATCTCGTAAACGGATGTACCGTAGTAGAAGACAATAGCGAAGCATCCGCAGCTATTGCATCCATGACAGGCACTGCGGTAAGCAAAGAAGAAGCAGCAAAAAATACCATTGCATACGGTATTTTAAAGGACCACAACACATCTGGCAGCATGGAGAAGCTGAAAATCAAATTTGATAAGCTGACTTCCCATGACATTACATATGTTGGAATTATCCAGACAGCCAGAGCATCCGGACTGGAAAAGTTTCCAATTCCTTATGTACTGACCAACTGTCATAACAGCCTTTGTGCAGTCGGTGGAACCATCAACGAAGATGACCACATGTTTGGACTGACCTGTGCAAAGAAATACGGCGGAATCTATGTACCACCTCATCAGGCGGTTATTCACCAGTTTGCCCGTGAAATGCTTGCAGGCGGCGGAAAAATGATTCTTGGTTCTGATTCCCATACCCGTTACGGAGCACTGGGAACCATGGCAATGGGCGAAGGTGGACCGGAGCTTGTAAAACAGCTTTTAGAGCAGACTTATGATATCAATATGCCGGGCGTTGTAGCCGTATATTTAACCGGAGAACCGGTAAAAGGCGTTGGACCGCAGGATATCGCACTGGCAATCATCGGTGAAGTATTTGCCAATGGCTATGTAAAGAATAAAGTAATGGAATTCGTAGGACCTGGTGTTGCAAACTTAAGCGTAGATTACCGTATCGGCGTAGACGTAATGACCACAGAGACTACCTGTCTTTCCTCTATCTGGGCAACCGATGAGAAAGTGAAAGAATTCTATGACATTCACGGAAGAGTAGAAGAATACAAAGAATTAAATCCGGGACAGGTTGCTTACTATGATGGCATGATTGAAATTGACTTAAGCACCATTCGTCCAATGATTGCAATGCCATTCCACCCAAGCAATACCTATACCATTGAAGAACTGAATGCAAACCTTATGGACATCTTGGATGACTGCGAGAAGAAAGCACAGGTAAGCTTCAATGGAGCAGTAGACTTAAATCTTAAGGATAAAGTCCGCAATGGAAAACTATATGTAGACCAGGGAATCATCGCAGGCTGTGCCGGTGGTGGATTTGAAAATATCTGTGATGCAGCAGACATCTTAGCGGGAAGCAGCATCGGACCGGATGAATTTACCTTAAGCGTATATCCGGCAAGTACCCCGATTTACATGGAACTGGTGAAAAACGGAGCTGTAGCAAAATTAATGGAGACAGGAGCAATCGTTAAGACTGCATTCTGCGGACCATGTTTCGGAGCAGGAGATACACCTGCTAACAATGCATTCTCCATCCGGCATTCTACCAGAAACTTCCCGAACCGTGAAGGCTCCAAGGTACAGAACGGCCAGATTGCATCCGTAGCATTGATGGATGCCCGTTCTATTGCAGCAACCGCAGCAAACAAGGGATATTTAACCGCAGCAACTGATGTGGATGTAAACTTCAGCAAGCCGAAGTATTTCTTTGATAAGACCATATATGAGAACCGTGTCTTTGACAGCCATGGTGTAGCAGATCCATCCGTAGAAATCCAGATGGGACCAAACATTAAAGACTGGCCGAAGATGGTAGCATTAACCGATAACCTCATCTTAAAGGTAGTATCTGAGATTCATGATCCGGTAACTACAACCGATGAGCTGATTCCTTCCGGAGAGACATCTTCTTATCGTTCTAATCCGCTGGGACTGGCAGAGTTCACACTTTCCAGAAAAGACCCTGCATACGTTGGACGTGCCAAAGAAGTACAGAAGGCAGAAGCAGCAAGAGAAGCAGGCGAAGAGCCATACGCAGTATTGCCGGAATTAAAGGCAGCTGTAGATGCAATCCGTACACAGTTCCCGGATATCAACGAAGAAAATACCGGAATCGGAAGTACCATTTTTGCAGTAAAACCAGGCGACGGTTCTGCCCGTGAGCAGGCAGCATCCTGCCAGAAAGTATTAGGCGGCTGGGCAAACATTGCCAACGAATATGCAACCAAGCGTTATCGTTCCAACCTGATTAACTGGGGTATGCTTCCATTTATCATCAAAGAAGGAGAACTGCCATTTGCCAACGGAGACTATCTCTTTGTACCGGAAATCCGCAAAGCAGTAGAAGAGAAAGCTCCGGAAGTAAAAGCGTATGCCGTAAAAGACGGACAGTTAACCGAGTTCTCATTAACCTTGGGTGACCTTACTGACGAGGAGAGAGAGATTATCCGTAAAGGATGCCTCATTAACTATAACCGGAAATAAAATTCCGGAAAAAGAAGGAGAACGGAATGGAAGAAGATAAGAAAAAGAGCGGGAAAACAGAACATGAGATGCGCTGGTACATCAGCCTTGCAGTGCTGGTATTTGTACTGTTCTGCTGCTGCACAATGTTTTTCTTTATGATATACCGGTACAATGGTGTCTCAAAGGGCTGGGACACTATAATGAGGGTATTACAGCCGATTACCTTCGGACTTGTGATTGCATACCTCATTAATCCAATTATGAAATTCTTTGAAAAGCATTTGCTGCATTTCTTAGAACCAAGAGTGCAGAAAGAGAAGAAGTGCAAGAAGATTGCAAGAAGTATTGCAACCGGTGGAGCCGTAGTTGTCTTTGTATTAATTGTAATCCTGCTGTTTGCCATGATGATTCCGCAGTTAATCAGCAGTATTTCTGGAATGGTAAATTCCCTGCCAAAGCAGGTGGATTCATTTATTGACTGGTTCAATGGGCTGACAAATTCAGATAATGAAATCATACAGTCCTTAGAAACGAACATGATGGATATGGTAACGTACCTTGAAAACTGGGTAAAGGATTCCTTTTTGCCAAACATCCAGACTTACATTACATCCATTACAAGTGGTGTAATCAATATGGTAAAGGTACTGATGAATGCAATCATCGGACTTATCGTATCTGTTTATGTGCTGATGACGAAGGAGAAATTTATCGGTCAGTCCAAAAAGATTGTATATGCCATTTTCAAACCGGTGCGGGGCAATGTAATTATTGACACCTTCCGGAAGAGCAATGAAATATTCGGTGGATTTATTTCCGGTAAATTATTGGATTCCGCCATTATCGGTGTATTGTGTTATATCTGTCTTCTGATTATGAAGATGCCATATACCCTGCTGGTTTCCGTATTTGTGGGACTAACTAATATTATTCCGTTCTTTGGCCCTTTTATCGGAGCAATACCGAGCGTTATTATCATCGCACTGGCAGACCCGATTAAGGGAATCTATTTCCTGATATTTATATTTATTTTGCAGCAGGTAGATGGAAATATTATCGGACCGAAGATTTTAGGGGATTCCACCGGACTGAATTCCTTCTGGGTGGTATTTGCCATCATGGTAGGCGGCGGACTCTTTGGAATCGGCGGAATGATTCTTGGTGTTCCAACCTTCGCAGTCATCTATTATATTATTGATAAGACCGTGGATTACTGTCTACGGAAGCGAAAGCTGCCGGAGGATACGGACGAATATATCCGCCTGGAAAAAGTCGATGAAAAGACCAATGAAATCGTACATCTGGAGGAGCCGGTAGAGGAAGCCTCTGAGAAAAAGGAACTTCATATTCCATCCTTAAAGAAAAAAGAGAAAAAGTAAATTCTGGTAAGGAAATAAAAAATCCGGAGAATCATAGCAGATAAAATGTTATGATTCTCCGGATTATTTTTGACAGAAGGCACCCCTTATGGTACACTTAAAACAATAATTGGGGTCAGTATACCCTGACGAAAAAAGATGAATTTAAGTTTACTTGAAATAGATATTGAGGTGACATATTTTGGATAAATATGAATACAAATTAAAACTAGATGAAATAAAAAATCTGATGGCGAAGAAGCAGTATACAGAAGCTGCTGAAATTGCTGACAGTATCAACTGGCGAAAGGTCCGTAATGTCAACGCACTGATGAAAGCCGGAGATATTTATGCACAGATTGGTCGTTATGATGAAGCAAAAGAGATTCTCCTGATGGCATATGACCGTTCTCCTATCGGACGAATGATTATCTATAAGCTGGCAGAGATTGCCATCAAAACGAAGGAATTTGATGAAGCACAGGAATATTATGATGAGTTTGTAGAGATTGCACCACATGATAATTTGAAATATATTCTCCGCTATGAGATGAATAAAGCAAAGGGTGCAGGTCTGGATGTCTTAATTCAGATTCTCGAAGAATTAAAGGAACAGGAATATACCGAGAAATGGGCATTTGAACTGGCATATTTATATCATCAGGCAGGACGCAGCGAAGAATGTATCAATGCCTGTGATGAACTGATTCTCTGGTTTGGCGATGGTCCATATGTAGAGAAAGCACTGGAATTAAAGATGCTTTATCAGCCATTAAACCGGGCACAGGAGGACAAGTACCGCCAGTTTAAACAACGGAAGGACGGAATCGTGGAAGTGCGGCCGGAGGATTATCTGGAATCCGGTGAGATTATCAAGGAGCCGGTACAGATTAAACCGGTAACCACCAATGCAGAGAAATTTAATACGGTAAACCTGCAGGAAGAATTAGCCCGCAGCATGCAGCAGATTATGAATGCCACAGAGAAGGAAGAAGTGGCAGATACCATGCAGGGAATCAAGAAAATTGTAGAAGAGATTCCTTATTTACAGCTCCCACAGGATGAAGAAACACAGAAAGAGCGTTTTGCGGATATCCCAACCGATGAAGAAATCGATGGCTCCCTGAAAATTAATTTCCAGGAGATGTTAGGCGAAGATTATGATGGTCAGATGCGTATGGTAGTTCCGGAGAAGAGTGCATTAGAAGCACAGATTACCGGACAGATGAGCATACAGGATATTTTAGAGGAGTGGGAGAAGACCAAGCGTGCCGCAGAGAAAGCATTACAGGAAGCGGAGCAGCAGAAGTTAGAATCTGCCAAGGCAAAGGCATTAGCAGAAGCCGGAGATATCATGGAGCGTCTTGCAGATGTAATTCCGCAGCTGGATGCAGGACTTACCTCCAAAGAATTATTAGAAAAAGAATACTTAGGCAAGCTGCCGGAGGAAGAAGCCGGACAGCTTGTTGCCAATATGAATGATATTTTGCAGCAGCAGATTGATTCCATCAGTCAGGCAAATGCGAAAATCGATGAATTCCTAGCTGCCGGTGTACCGGGACAGAACGGAGAGGCGGCTGCAGGTGCAGCAGATGCGATGGAAATTCCGGAAGGAGAAGGTATTGCAGCTGCCGATGAAGAAGAGCCGGCTGGCACAGAAGAAATGACAGAACTTTCTCCGGAAGAAGAACTCCCAGAGATTGCACTGCCGGACGATATAGCAGAAGAAGTGGCAGCAACAGAAGCAGAGGAAGTATCCGATGCTGCAGAAGAAGTCTTACCGAAGATACAGTTAGAACCGGAAGCTGAGACAGAGGATGCAAAGCCGGAGGAGAAACTTCCGGAGATTGCAGAGCCGGATTCAGATGAGGATAACATCGGAGAGAGAAAACCGATTACCCATCTTTCCAAGGAGCAGAAAGCTATCTTTACTTATTTTGTTCCGGTATCCGGAATGGAGCCGCAGATTTGTCAGGCAATGGAAGGATCCATTGAACATTTAGAAAAGGGAATCAAAGGTGGCAACATCCTGATTCAGGGAGCAAGAGGAAGCGGTAAGACGGTACTTGCCACCGCACTGGTGAAGGCAATCCAGAATGAAATCGGAAAGCCGGGCAAGCGTGTCGGAAAGATAGATGCCGTTTCATTAAATCAGAAAAATATCCCGGAGCTTTTAAAGAAAGTTGCCGGTGGATGTCTTATTATAGAAAAAATCGGAGGAATCAGCCGGGAAACAGCCGTGAAATTATCACTGGCATTAGAAGCAGATGCCACCGGAATCCTTGTAATCGCAGAAGATACCAGAGAGGGAATCACCAAAGCAATGGGAAGAGATGAGTCCTTTGCCAGACGATTTACCGAGAAGATTACGCTTCCGATATTTACCAGTGACGAGCTGGTATCCTTTGCAAAATCGTATGCCCACGAACTGACCTATGAAATAGATGAGATGGCGGTTCTTGCTCTATACAACAGAATTAGTAACATTCAACGCTTAGACAGAGCGACCACGCTGACCGAGGTGAAAGAAATCGTGGACGAAGCAATTGCCAATTCCGAGAAATTCAGCATTAAGAAAGTATTTTTTTCAAAGAAATACAAGGATGATGATTACGTCATTCTCCATGAAAAGGATTTCGAAGAATAGGAAAGAAAGAAACGAGGTGTAGTATAAATGGGGAACTTCACAGAACTGGACATGTATTTATTTGGCCAGGCAACACACTATGATATTTACAAGAAACTGGGAGCTCATCCGGCAGAGATAAGGAAGAAAAAGGGGATTCTTTTCGATGTCTGGGCACCACATGCTGCAGAAGTCTATGTCATTGGAACTTTTAATGACTGGAATGAGACAGCAAATCCGATGCGGCGGTTAGAGCCGGCGGGAATTGGAATTTTTGAAGCATTTATTCCAAAGGCAGAGCTGGGAGATTTATACAAATATCTGATTATCACACCAGATGGACGGAAATTGTATAAAGCAGATCCATATGCCAACTATGCAGAGGTACGTCCGGGAACAGCATCCCGTATTGCAGACATTGAGCATTTCAAATGGACTGACGATAAGTGGATGGACAAACGGAAACAGACAGAAGATGTTTATGCAGAGCCAATGGCAATTTATGAGGTACATCCGGGTTCCTGGATGCGCCATCTGGGAAGAGAGGATGATGGATATTATTCCTATCGTGAAATGGCAGCGGCACTGACGAAGTATGTTAAAGGCATGGGATATTCTCATGTAGAATTAATGGGAATTTCCGAATACCCATACGATGGTTCCTGGGGTTATCAGGTAACCGGCTACTATGCACCGACTTCACGGTATGGAACGCCGGAGGATTTTGTTTATCTGGTAAACTACCTGCATAAGCACGGCATCGGCGTTATCTTAGACTGGGTACCGGCACATTTCCCGAAGGATGCCCATGGACTGGCTGACTTTGACGGCTGCCCGTTATATGAATATGCCGACCCGCGGATGGGTGAACATCCAGAGTGGGGTACCAAAATTTTTGATTATGGCAAATCAGAAGTAAAGAACTTCTTAATCGGAAGTGCCTTAATGTGGATTGAACATTATCACATTGACGGACTCCGTGTAGATGCGGTGGCATCCATGTTATATCTTGACTATGGCAAGAAGGAAGGACAGTGGATTGCCAATAAATATGGCGAGAACAAGAACTTAGAAGCCATCGAATTCTTCCGCCATATCAATACCTTAATCACCGGAAGAAATCACGGTACTGTCATGATTGCAGAGGAATCTACCGCATGGCCGATGGTAACCGGACCGGCAGACAAGGGCGGATTGAATTTCACATACAAATGGAATATGGGATGGATGCATGATTTCTTGGATTATATGTCCTTAGACCCGTATTTCCGCAAAAATAATCATCACAAGATGACTTTCGCCATGAGTTATAACAACTCTGAAAAATACATTCTGGTGCTGTCTCATGATGAAGTGGTGCATCTGAAGAAATCCATGTGGGAGAAGATGCCGGGTGATGAGGAAGACAAGTTCCGCAATTTAAAGAGTGCATACTCCTTTATGATGGGACATCCGGGCAAGAAGCTTCTCTTTATGGGACAGGATTTCGGACAGCTTCGTGAGTGGAGTGAAGAGCGTGAGTTAGACTGGTATCTTATGGAAGAACCACGTCACAGACAGTTAAATGAATACTTCCGTGAACTACTTCACATTTACCGGAAATATCCGGCAATGTATGAGCAGGACAGTGACTGGAACGGATTTGAATGGATAAATGCGAATGATGCAGACCGAAGCATCTACAGCTTTGTCCGCAAGAGCAAGAATGGCAAGAACTCACTTCTCTTTGTCTGCAATATGACACCGGTAGCCAGAGACGATTACCGTGTGGGTGTACCAAAGAAAGGCACTTACCATCTGCTGTTAAACAGCAACGAAGCCCGTTTCGGCGGTACAGAAGCAGATAAGAGCAGACCGGCAAGCTATAAGGCAGTGAAGTCGGAATGCGATGGAAGAGAATATTCCATTTCCTATCCACTGCCGCCGTTTGGTGTAGCAGTGTTCCGGGTAATGTAGAGGACAGAAAATCACAAGACAAAGCAGCACGTTAACCAGATTGGTTAACGTGCTTTTTTGCTTTACAGGAAATTGCTTTCCTGTAAAGTAAAAAACGCTCCGCGAGAATGTGCCGGTGGCAGGTTCTGTAGATAAAAATAGACAAAAAAGCAAAAAGTGAAGCCCAAAATTATAAAAAGATAATAAATTTCATAAATAAATGATGAAAAAATACAGATTGTGAAAAATATTTTCCAGTTGTTTTCAATGGCTTGTTTCTGCAGTTTAAGTGCCTTAAGATGAAGGTAAATAAAATACAGCAGAAAGGAGAAGAACGTGTATAATCATTTATTTCAGCCAATTTCTATTAATGGAATGATATTAAAAAATAGAATTGTGGCAACACCGACAGGTGATGATTTTGAAGAAAAAGCATTGGGCGGTGCAGCACTTGTAATTGCGGGACATGCAATAGTAGAACCGGGACGTTCCAGTTTTGCAAGTCCGGAAGAACCGTATCCATTTGCCAAGTATGAAAGAGAAGCAACCAGAAAGAAAGTGCTTAAGATTCACAAAGGCGGAGCGAAAGCTTCTATCGAAATCTTTCATGCCGGACAGGATGCAAGAACGGTGGATTATGCGAAAGGACCGTCTGGATTTATCCGCCCGGATGGAGTGGAAGTAAAGGAAATGGATGAAGCGTTGATGGAAGAAACACTGCAGTGGTATGCCGAGACCGCAGCAAGTGCAAGAAAAATTGGTTTCGATTCCATTTTTCTTCACTTCGGACATGGCTGGCTTCCGGCACAGTTCCTTTCCCCACATTACAATCACCGGACAGATTCCTACGGTGGAAGTATCGAAAACCGCAGCCGTTTTCCACTTCGGATATTAGAAACCGTCCGGAAAGCAGTTGGAAAAGATTATCCGATTGATATGCGTGTCAGTGCCTATGAATGGATTGAAGATTCCATAAGCTTTGAGGATGTGATGTACTTCCTGAAGCAGGCAGAGCAGTATGTGGATACCGTTCAGATTTCATCTGGAATTGATAAAGTGTTTGAAGCAAATGTGCATTGCATCACAACCAATCTGGAAGAAGAAATGCCGAATCTCAAATGGGCAAAAATTGCAAAGCAGGAGCTTAAGATTCCGGTTTCTGTGGTCAGCGCCGTTATGACGCCGGAAATGGCAGATGAAATTATTGCAAAGGGCTACGTGGATATGGTGGCATTTGGAAGAACACTTCTGGCAGACCCGAACTGGCCGAAGAAAGCACTGGAGGGGCATCCGGAAGACATTGTTCCGTGTCTCAGATGCTCCAACTGTTATCACATTTCCACAGACCACTGGAATGTAGGCTGCTCGGTAAATCCAAGATATCACAATGAGGAATTTATTCCATCAGGGCTTGATTTGCCGGAAGCAAAAGAGAAAAAGCATGTGGTAATCGTTGGCGGAGGTCCGGCAGGCATGAAAGCTGCCATGACAGCATATGACCGGGGACATCAGGTGACATTGCTGGAAAAAGAAAGTGAACTGGGCGGCATGCTTCGCTTCATTGAAAAAGAAGCACACAAGGAAGAAGTTAAGCGGCTTTTAAATTATTACCGGACGCAGATGGCAAAAAGAAAGATAGAGGTTCGTCTGAACACAGAAGCAACACCGGAGTTCATAAAAGAGCTTCAGCCGGATTCATTGATAGTTGCCCTTGGTGCTACGGAGCGGGTTCTTCCGATTCCGGGAATTGACGGTTCCAAGGTACAGCTTGCAACAAAAGCAATTGCATATCCGGAGCAGTTAGGACAGGAGATAGTAATCCTCGGTGGAGGAAGTATTGGATGCGAGATAGGATTGGAACTTGCCGAGCAGGGAAAGAATGTTTCCATTCTGGAACTGACCGATACACTGGCAGCAAATGCCAACTCTTTATACCGGGAAGCATTACGTCAGAAGTTTTTGCAGTATGAGAATCTTCACAGCCTGTTAAAATGCGGTTGCAGCAGAATCGAAGAGGATGTTGTTGTTTATAAGGATGAAAAGGGAGAAGAGAAGAGTATTTCCTATGACAACCTGATTCTTTCTACCGGACTTTCGGCACAGAAAAAGCTTGTAGAAGCATTTTACGGAATCTGTAAAGATACCATAGCAATTGGGGACTGTATCAGTCCATCGAACATTATGAATGCAAATTTTGAAGGGTTTGCAGCAGGATTAAATATATAAGAAAAATGTGAATTACACAAATGAAAGGGGTAATACGAATGAAAGACTACTCAGAATTAATTCAGGCGGTTATCGCCGGCGTGGGTGGCACAGATAATATTGAAAGTTGTATTCACTGTGCAACAAGACTCCGTTTTACATTAAAGGATGGAGCAAAATTTGATCAGGCTTCCTTAAAGAAAGTAAAAGGTGTACTGGGAACCTTAATCGGCTCCGGATATTATCAGGTATTAATCGGACCAAATGTAGGTGATGTTTATGCACAGCTTGCAGAAGTTCCGGCACTGAAATCCAAATTAAAAGCAGAAAATCCAGCAGAAGCTGTGGATGACGGGAAGAAGAAAGTCGGACTTTTAGACAGATTTACAAAAATGATGTCCGATGTATATGCACCGTATATTCCGATTCTGGCAACCGGTGGTATCGCATCCGGATTAATTGGATTACTGGCAAACCTTGGCGTAGTAGACAGCACAGGTCTTACTTACCAGACCTTTTATTCTATTTTTTATTCGCTGATTTATTTCTTCCCGATTCTGTTGGCATTTACAGCAGGAAAGCATTTTAAATGTAATCCTTATGTAGCCGTAACACTGGGTGCATCCATTATGTATCCTGGCGTAGCAGACCTTCTGGTAACCGGTGAGAAAGCTTCCTTATTGGGAATTAACTTTACCGCATATAATTTCAGCGGTTCTTTTATCCCGATTTTACTGGCAGTATTCTGCATGAGTTATTTTGAAAAATGGCTGAAAAAGATTTTGCCACAGGTAGTGCAGTTTATCCTTGTTCCATTCTTATGTTTGATTGTATTTGTTCCACTTAGCATTCTTGTATTTGGACCACTGGGCGGACTTGTTGCAAACGGAATTAATGCCGTATACGGTGTAGTAAGCGCAAGCAAGATTCTTGTAGGCATTGTATTTGGTGGATTATTCTCCTTGGTAATTCTTCTTGGTATGCACTGGGCAGTTACTCCGATTCTTCTTGGAATTATGGCAGAGCAGGGCTTTGAGCCAGCACTGGCAGCAGGTGGAATGGGTAACTACGCAGCACTTGGAATCTGCCTTGCAGTAGCAGTATTTGCAAAAAATGCAGGAGACAAAACAACTGCAGGTTCAGCAGCATTTACCAATGCACTTTGCGGTATTACAGAGCCTGGACTTTACGGTATCATTTTAAGAAGCAAATGGTTGCTTGGAACAATGATTGTTTCCGGTGCAGCAGCAGGATTAGTTCTTGGAATCGGCGGTGTTGCAGCAACAAACTTCTCCTTCTCAGGACTTCTTGCTTTCAGTGGCTGGTTTGGATGTGTCAACTTCCCGATGTACTGTGTAGGAATTATCGTATCCATTGTTTTGGGATTCGGAATTACAGCATTCCTGCTTAAGAGCGGTAAAGTAAAAGAATATGACTAGAATATAATTGATGCGGGGAACCCGCAAAGCATATTTCTGGTAATTTACAATATCTTCCCTTTTTTTCCGGTGGATTCTCTGCTAAAATAAATGTAAAATTATTTGGCAAAAGCTGCCG
The DNA here is from genome assembly GCF_020687575.1 of Roseburia sp. CLA-AA-H209. NCBI lineage: Bacteria > Bacillati > Bacillota > Clostridia > Lachnospirales > Lachnospiraceae > Roseburia > Roseburia sp. CLA-AA-H209. The sequence continues at coordinate 172,923 of NZ_JAJEQU010000005.1, read as the reverse complement.
GAAGAAAGGGAAGTGCTATGATTATAGAAAAACTGATGAAGCAGGCAGACTTTACAGATGTTGAAAAAAGTATTGCAGCTTATTTGATGAAAAATGGGTTTGATGTAAAAAATATGTCCATTCAGTCCTTGGCGCGTGCGACTTTTTCGTCGCCATCTACTATTACAAGATTTTGTAGAAAGCTGGGACTGGATGGATATAAAAAATTTCAGATTTTGTTTTATTCAGAATATGAAGCATTTGCAAATCAGGGCGTAGTAGATGCAAACTATCCTTTTTCGGGGAATGACTCTTTTGAACAGATAGTAAGGAAACTTGCAAAATTAAATAATGAGACTATAAGAAAAACAGTGTCTGGATTTGATTATAACCAGCTGCACCGCATTGTACAGCGGATGAGCAGAGCCGATATGATTAATGTTTTCAGTGTCGGAACCTCTGCCACAGTAGCACTGGAATTTCAACAGAAAATGCTGCGTTTTGGTAAAATAGTAAACTTGACGATGAGTTCCTGTTTCCTGCCGGGCTATGCACTGACGGCAACGGAGCACACCGTCAATCTTGCAATTTCCCAGTCCGGCGAAAACCGGGATGTGGTAGAAAGCTTAAAACTTTTGAAAAAGAATAAACGGTACTGCATAGGAATTACGGCAACTCCAGACAGCTCCGTGGCGAAAATGTGTCAGGAAGTCATTCTGGTGGATATTCAGGAGCAGTATTCCTATGAAGAAAAGATAGACACCTTTGCCGTGTACAGTGCGTTCCATTTTATATTGGATTGCATGTTTTCCTTTTTGTATCAGCTTGATTATGAAAGCAATGAAAAGGAGACAAAGGAAAAGGCGTATTTCATAAAAGAAAGTAAAGAACAGTAGAAAGGATGTTGCCTATAGTTATGTAAACCAGCCTGGCTTGGCAGCATAGAAGTGAAAAAAGAAAAGAAAGGCGGGAAATAGAGATGTTTTCCATTTTTAAAAATAAAGAAAATTCCGCAGAAGAGAACCAGACACTGGTTCTGAAAGCATATCTGCCAGGAAAAGTAATTCCGATTGAAGAAGTAAAGGATGAGGTATTTTCCTCAAAGGCGTTAGGTGATGGACTGGCAATTGAGCCGGAAGGAAATATCGTTACTGCTCCATGTGCCGCAACAGTATCTTTATTAATGGATGATTCGAAACATGCGGTTGGATTAACCTTATCAAACGGAGCAGAACTCCTGATTCATGAAGGAATCGATACCGTAAATATGCAGGGAGATGGCTTCCGCTACTTTGTAAGGCAAGGACAGAAAGTAAAAGCGGGAGACAAGCTCTTAGAATTTAACCCGGAAGAAATCAAAGCACAGGGATATGAGAAAACCTGCATTCTGGTATTTACCAACGGAGATGAGTACCCGGATATGAAGATTCATACCGGAATGGATGCAGTACAGAACGAGACTGTAATCGTAGAATTTTAAGATTGGAAATTTGTAATTAAAAAACACAGAAACTTCACATATTATAATGTTAGGACTTGTACTTAGTTTTTCAACTTTAAGCGGATGCGGAAACAATACAGCAACCGACACGGAGGTTTCTACGGAGGCAGAGGAAAGCGATACCTTATATGGCGAGGTCAGTAGCGTCAGTGATGATTCCATTACGATAGAGGTTGGAACATACAGTTCCGATGACGGAACGCTTACACTGAGCGGAGAAGCCATCTCAGGAGATGAGTCTTTCGGATTTGACAAAGCCGGAAGAGCTGTAAATCAAAAGTAATTTATAGAAAAATAGTAATAAAATAAAAAGTGTATAAAACCAGATAGTTCTTTCTTTCATAAGAAAATGGCTATCTGGTTTTTCACTTCCTTCTTAAGTTTTTCACTCAATCAGCCGACATAATAAAATAGCAGGACATTTGATAAGACCGTGAAAATGGAGGAATTTCATGCGGATAGAACAGAATCAGAAAATGGATGCCAATGTAGTGGTGACAGGAAACGCCAGACAGGACAATGTGGCAGCTGCGAAGAAGGACGCATCCATTGTAAGAATAGAAAAAGACAGAAAGGCAGACCGTCTGTTAGAGCAGCCGACTTATGGCAAGCCGGAAAAAGAGGAAAATGCCTTGGAGGAGATTCGGGAGCAGGCATCTAATCTGGACGCAACCCAGATGAAAAATGAGATGCTTTTTGCATCAGACCATATTACGGGAAAAGACGCAAAGACAATGGAAGAAGATGGATTTTCCCTGACGGATACGGAGATTCCAACAGTAGTAACCGAGACCGATAAGATGAAGATGCGGCTGGCAAAATCAGGAGAGGACATCAGCTATTTCGGGGACGGACTCAGTGATGCCCAGATTGAAGCAATGGCAGGAAGTACTGCAATGGCAAAGCATATTGAGTCAGCTCTTAATACCGTCAATATTCCGGTGACTGAGAATAATGTAAAAGATATTACAGAGACTGCCAATATGATGGAAGAACTTCATACACCAGATGAAGGAAGCATGAAATATATGCTGGATAATGAGCTGCCGGTTACCACTGCAAATTTATATAAAGCAGAATTTTCCGGGAGTGCAACCTATGCCGGAATGCAGCAGATGACAGACCTTGATTATGATGCGTTAAAGCAGCAGATAGAAGCCGTAATATCCGAAAGCGGTATGGATGTCAATGAGCAGAATATGGCAGATGGCAGATGGCTCATTGAAAATGGTATTCCACTGACTGCAGAGAATTTAGAGAAGTTATCCACATTGCAGCAGTTACAGCTTCCGCTTGGTGAGGAAGAAATTGTAGCGGTATCGGCAGAGGCAATTTCCGATGGAATCCGTCCGCAGGATGTCGTACTTTCCGGAAATGATTTCAAGGATCAGGCGCAGGATGCATTGGACGTCATTACCAATGTAACGGATGAGGAACTTGCCTATGTGGTAAATTCCGGAGAACCACTTACTATTGAGAATCTGAAAAAAGCTGCGGATGAGATAAAGAACAAGGACACAAAAGTTTCAGCGGCAGCGGATAAAACAGCTTATACGAAAAGCGGCTTAGACCTTCTGACTGCAAGAAGACAGTTAGAGGAAACCAGACTGAAAATGACCAGTGAAGCGAACCTTTCTTTACTGAAAAAAGGAATTTCCATTGATACCATGGAATTGTCCCAGCTGGTGGAAGAACTGAAAACACAGGAAAATGAATATTACAGCAGACTCCTTTCCGGGGATGGCATTGCACCAAAGGAAACCGATGTGGCATTGTTCCGGAATGTCATGGACACATCTGAAGCATTAAAAGCGATGCCGGCATATGCCCTAGGAATCCATCCGGTAGATGAAACAACATTGCAGAGTCTTTATGAAGATGGAGCTGCCTTAAAGGATACCTTTGAAAAGGCAGGGGAACGATATGAGACCATGATGACAGCACCACGTCAGGACATGGGAGATTCCATTTCCAAGGCATTCCGCAATGTGGATGATATTTTAAAGGATTTAGGCCTGGAAACAAGCTATGGAAATCAACGTGCCGTCAGAATCTTAGCTTATAACCAGATGGGGCTGACACCGGAAAATATTGCGGAAATGAAAGCTGCGGATGAAGAAGTGCAGCGGGCATTTGACCATTTAAAACCGGCAGTTGTCCGTACCATGATAAAAGAAGGCATGAATCCGCTGGATATGAGCTTTGAAGAGATAAACACCGTATCTGAGCAGATTCAGGAAGAACAGGGCATTACCGAAGAGGAAAAATTCAGTAAATACCTTTATAAATTAGAGCAGAATAAGGAAATCAGCGAAGAAGAACGAAGTGCTTATATCGGTGTATACCGGCTGATCCGTCAGGTAGAAAAGACAGACGGCGCAGCAATCGGAGCCTTGCTACAGCAGGGCGGAGATATTACATTGCGTGGACTTCTGACCCAGGTTCGTTCTGCAAAGCACGGTGCAATGGATTATCAGGTAGATGATGATTTTGGAGGCGTACAGACCAAAGAAGGAGCCGGCATTTCCATTACGGAACAGATTGAGGGAGCGTACCAGAAGAATAAGCTTTCCGATGTGAAAGACGGACTGGCACCGGAGAAGGTGGCACCGTTTATGAAGGATGAAAAATGGCTTTCCATGACACCGGAAGAACTTGCAGATGCCATGAAAGAAGTGGAGCAGAAAGAAGAAACAGAGGCAGCTTACCGGAAGGAACAGGTACAGGAGCTGTCCCAGGCAGCAGCGGCACCACAGGAAGTCTATGAGTGGTTAGAACAGCTTGATATGCCGGCAACCGTCAACCGGGTGCTTGCAGCGGTAGATTATATGAATAACCGGAATCAGGTATTTAACCGTCTGTTTAAGATGGCAGACCGGAGCGAAAATCTGTCAGAGGAACTGGAAAATATCAAAGAAAAAATATTTTCTGATTTTGCAGAGGCAGTTAAGACACCGAAGGAAATGGCAGAGGCTCAGCGGAAGCTGGCAGATACCGCAGAGAATGTCATGAAGACCATGATGATGTCGGAGGATAATCTTACAAGCCTTGATTTGCAGGAACTGAAAATGATGCATACCCAGATTGCATTGGGAAGTGCGGCAGCAAAGAAAGAAGAATATGCAGTTCCGGTGCTGGTACAGGGCGAGACTTGTAATGTTTCACTTAAGATTGTCCGTGGTGAAGAAAAGAAAGGTCTGGTGGATGTTGTTTTTGAGACAGACCGGTTAGGAAGAGTGGCAGCGCAGCTTCGTGCCGGCAAGGAAAAGATTTCCGGTTATATTGCAGCAGAATCCAAAGAGACAACGGCATTATTTGAAAGCCATGCGAAAGAGTGGGAAAATCTTTTTGCACAGGAGCCGGGACAGGAAGTCAGCATCAGCTATATGACCGGGGAAATAAAGAAGGATGGAATCCATCACAGCACAGAAGTTTCTTCTGAAAATACAGACAAGACAGAAGAAAAGAATTCTTCAGATACGGAAATTCAGACAAAGACACTTTATGGAATGGCAGAAAGTTTCCTAAAAGCGGTTAAGTCCTTAGAAAGGTAGTCCGATATAGAATATATAAGACATGGAACGTCGATAGACCGCAAGGATGCGAGCATGAATGGAAGAAAGGAATTAAGATAAATGAAAGTAAACCATAACATGTCAGCGGTAATTACAAATAAACAGTTATTGCGTACAGAAAATAAAGTAACCGAGGCAATGGAGCGTCTGTCCTCCGGATTAAAGATTAATCATTCCAAAGATAATCCGGCAGGTATGGCAATTTCCAATAAATTAAATTTACAGATTGAAGGACTTGACCAGGCATCCCAGAATGCGTCTGATGGTATTTCCGTATTACAGACAACCGATGGAGCCTTAAATGAAGTGACTTCCCTGATACAGAGAATGCGTGAGCTTTCTGTACAGGCAGCCAGTGATTCCAATACACCGGATGATAAGAAAGCAATTCAGCAGGAAGTAGAAGAATTAAAGAAAGAAATTAACCGTGTCAGCAAGGATACCGAGTTCAATACTAAATCCTTACTGGATGGCAGCATCCAGCGAAGAGTATATGGAACCAACGCTACAAGAATGGCAGTATCCAGTAATGTAACCGCAGCAGATTATACCGTAACCATCAATCAGGCAGCTGAGACTGCAAAGAAGGATGCAGATACCGTTGCATTTAATGATATGACAGCAACAATCGGAGCGTCCGGTAAAATGAAAATTAACAGTTCATCCGTAGAAATAGAAGCAACCGATACCTACGAGCAGGTCTTTGAGAAAATCAGGACAGCCGGTGAGTTAGGCGAGACTACCGTAAAAGCAGATGGCGGTAAGCTTTCCTTTGAATCCACTGCATATGGCGAGACAGGCAAAGTAGAAATCACAATCAGCGATGCTGCGTTGGCAGCACAGCTTGGATTTAATTCCATGACACCGGCAGTATCTTACGGAACCAATGCTGAGGTAGATATTCATGCCGCAGGAAGCGGATTTTCAACCACTGCAACTGCCGCAGTCGATGGCAATAAAGTAACTATTACAGACCGTGATGGATTTGAAATGTCTTTTCTTACCAAGAGCGGACTTGCCGCAGGAAGCACTGCTAAATTAGAAGTGACCGACATTGGAACCATGGATCTTCAGGTAGGAGCCAATGAAAACCAGACCATTAAAGTAGATATTCCGGAGATTGATACCGAGACCTTATATCTGGATGATTTAGATGTAACAACTGTAACCGGAGCAGACCGGGCAATCGTTGCATTAGATAATGCACTGGCAAGAGTATCTTCCGTACGTTCTGCCATCGGAGCCTGTGAGAACCGTCTGGATTCTACTGTAGGAAGTCTTGATGAGACCAGCGAGGATATGACATCTGCACTTTCCCGTATTTCAGATGTAGATATGGCAGAGGAAATGACCAATTATACACAGCAGAACGTATTGTCCCAGGCAGCAATTTCCGTATTGTCCCAGGCAAATGACATTCCACAGCAGGTATTACAGTTACTTCAGTAATCAAAGGAGACTGTCATGGATAGTAGAACGAAGCAGGACTTTACCAGAAGGATTACCCAGAGTAACCGCAGTGAACTGGTAGTGGTCTTATATGATATCTGCTTTTCTTATCTTGATGAAGCAGAAAAAAATCTGAAGGAAAAAGATTTTGATGTATACAAAGAAGCCATCCGGAAAGCTGATGCAGTGATTGGAGAACTTCAGGCGGCATTGAATTTTCAATATGAACTTTCCCTACAGCTTTATCCGCTTTATTCCTATTGCAGAAGAGAGCTGATGCGCAGTATGTATCAGCAGAGCGGTGACGGCATTGCCCATGCAAAAAGAGTTCTGAGCGGTTTGTATCAGGCCTTCTGCGAGGTCGCAAAGCAGGATACCTCAGAACCCTTAATGCACAATACCCAGCAGGTATATGCGGGTATGACGTATGGAAAAGAACAATTAAATGAAAATTTTCAGGAGTCAGATACTTCCAGAGGATTCTTCGCATAAGAATCCTCTGTTTTTTGTTTTAAGCGGCGCAGCAGAAATTTATATTTAAGCTGCATGGCATTTACTTCATAAATATAGGCATCAATCAGATCCGGTTCTACAACATTCTGAAAATTCGCATATGCGAAGTCCAAGTCATTCTTTGTCCGGTTTAAATCATCTAAAAGTAAGCGGTAGCCGGCATCCGGCGCAGGTGTGTTTTTTACAATTCCAAACAATACGATCCCCACTTTCTTTATGGAAAATAAATCCTCTTTTTACTAAGTATAATCAGAAAAATCCAATCTATACAAAAAAAGGAATATTTTTTTTTGCAGAAAAATATGTTAATGGTAAGGAAATGGATACTTGAAAAGGATTTTAAGCAGTGTAATGAGTAAAGAAACAGGAATTATGGTGATTATAGGCATTTGTCTGCTGGTTTTGTTTATCGGAATATTAAAACAAAGGGCAGATCTTGTCTTAAATTTTGCTGTCCGGATGGCAGCAGGAGCGGTGGCAATTGTCTTTTGCAACCAGCTACTTTCGAAGAATGGCATAGATATTATGGTGGGACTGAATCCATGGAGCCTTACAACGGTGGGACTGCTGGGAGCAGGAGGATTTACCCTGCTTTATGGAATTATGGCATATCGTCTGATGTAATATTTTGTGGAATGTGACGAAAGAAAAAACTTTCCCAATTCGACATGTACAAGGTCATGGGTACATCGTATAATGCGATTACAGCGAAGGGGGAAGGAATTATAACAATACTGGTGATAATCATGCTTGGACTGGCAGTTTGCTTTGACTTATGGAAGTCAAAAATACCGAACTGGTTGACGGGCATGGGGGTGATGACAGGATATGCAGCACATATCCGGGGAGAAGGAGAAAAGGGAATCTTACTGGTAACAGTAATGATGTTAATTCCCGTGATTCTATTCTATTTATTATTCTTGATGCATGCAATGGGAGCCGGAGACATTAAGCTTTTTATGGCACTCTCCTGCATGACAGATTATTCTATTGTGCTTCACACAATTATTTTTTCCTTATGTTTGGCAGCAGTATACGGATTGTTCCGGCTGATAAGGCAGGGAACATTAATACAGCGCATATTGTATTTTAGAACTTATATGCAGAGCAGTCTGGTGAAAAAACAGTGGGTGCCTTATCGGGAGCAGTCCGGTATGGATGATTCCTGCATGCATCTGGCACCGGCGGTACTGGGCGGCTATTTACTGACATTGGGGGTGGTGTAATGAATCAGATATCAATTGCAATCTGCGATGCGGACAGTGCCTATGGAAATAAACTGGCAGAATATCTTCTGGAGACAGGAAATGTGGCAAAGGCAGAAGTATATACAGACTGGAACAGTGTGGAGGCAGATTTAAATGAAGAAAAAAGAGATATCTGGCTGATTAATTCAGGGCTGTTGAAAGAAGCAGAAACCCTTCCTTTAAAGAAAGAAATGGTATGTCTGGCAGAAGAACGGCTGGGAGCAAGAGAGGCAGCATTGCCGCATATTTATAAGTACCAGTCTGCCAATGTCATCCTGCAGGAAATGTATGCATTACTGGCGGAGCGTCCAACGGAAATCTGTCTGCGGGGAAGCAGGAAGGGTCGTACCATAGGACTGCTGTCACCCTGGTATGACGGGCTGTCTTTATTGGCAGGACTGGCTGTAGCACAGGTTTTGGCAGAGAAGGGAAAGGTTTTATACATTAATACCAGAGGATATTGCGGCATGAAGCTGCCGGAAATGGAAGAAAGCCATAATTTATCCGATGTTTTGCTATCTCTCCGGCTTGGAAGTACCAATGGGGGTGCCAGCGTGATGAGCGGAATTACTACTGTGGGCGAACTTGGCATTATGGTTCCGGTAGAACAGGCAGTTTTATTGGGTGAAGTAAAAGCACAGGATTATCACAGACTTTTAGAAATTATCTGGCAGGAATTGTCCTTTGATTATGTGATATTAGAGATACAGCCGGAGCTTGCTGATACGGGAAGAATTATCGAAGAGTGTGACAGGGTGTATGCATTTTTAAAGCATGAATATGGAATGGATACAGTAGAGCAACAGCTTATGTCACAGGAAGTAAAAGGAAAGATTCAGATTATAAAGATTCCGGAACGATTGCAGACAGGTGAAAGATATGAAAATTCCGGCAGTCCGGTTGCAGCAGCAGGCTATTTCAAAGAGTGGATAGAGCAGGAAATAGAAAGAGAAGAAGGCAATGAAAAAGGAATGCCTTAGGAAAGAAGTAGATAAGGAAATGCATAAGAAGATGTATGGGGGAAAGGCATTCAGATGGAGACAAAGGAGAATTTAAAGGAACGCTTGAAGCATCAGGTAATGGAACGGATGGACATTTCAAGAACCATGGAAGATGAAGAAATCTTAGAACTGGTGCAAAAGACTTTGGAAGAAGACAGCCATAGAATGCCTATGAGTATTTCCATGCGGCAGAATCTGATTCGGGAAATCTTTCATTCCCTGCGGAGGCTGGATATTTTGCAGGAGCTTATTGAGGATGCTGACATTACAGAAATTATGGTAAATGGGACCAAAGGAATCTTTTATGAAAAGGCAGGGAGGCTTTATCAGTGGGATAAACACTTTACATCAGAAGAAAAGCTTCAGGATGTCATACAGCAGATTGCAGGAGGCAGTAACCGTATGGTAAATGAATTACATCCTATTGTAGATACCAGACTGCCGGATGGCTCCCGGGTAAATATTGTCTTAAAACCTATTGCCATAGATGGAACAGCGTTGTCTATCCGCCGTTTTCCCAAAGAGCCTGTCCGGATGCAGACACTGATAGAATGGGGGTCTATTTCAAGGGAAGTGGCAGATTTTTTAAAGCATCTGGTATGTGCCGGTTATAACATTTTTGTGTCAGGAGGAACAGGAAGCGGCAAGACAACATTTCTAAATGCCCTGTCGGAATTTATTCCAAAAGAAGAACGTGTGGTTACCATTGAGGACTCAGCGGAGCTGCAGTTGCTTGGGCTACCCAATCTGGTGCGTCTGGAGAGCCGGGATATCAAGCTTCCGGGGGCAGAGGAGATTACCATCCGGGATTTGATAAAAAGCGCACTTCGTATGCGGCCAAACCGGATTATCGTCGGGGAATGCCGTGGGGCAGAAGCACTGGATGTCCTGCAGGCAATGAATACAGGACACTCCGGCAGCCTGAGTACCGGACATGCCAATTCGGCAATGGATATGGTAAGCCGCCTTGAGACGATGGTGCTGATGGGAATGGATATGCCGCTGGCAGCAATCCAGAGTCAGATAGCATCGGCCATTGATATTATCATACAACTTGGCAGAATCCGGGATGGCAGCAGAAAATTGCTGCAGGTTGTGGAAGTGAAGGGGGTAGAAAATGGCAAGGTATGTTTACACGAGCTCTTCCGGTTCCGGGAGAAAAAAGAACAGGGAAGCATCGGCGGAATCTGGGAGAAGAAAGGAGAACTTCTCTATCAGGAAAAATTACAGGCTGCCGGATTATCGTCAATATCATTTTAAGAAAAGACAGTTTTTATTATATGTTGGAGAATTTCTGCTGCTGGATATTCTGATAGGCTGGCTATTTTATCAGTCCACTCTGGCAATTCTTGCAGGATTTGGTTTATGCCCAGTATTTCTTCGAAACAAAAGGAATTCTGCTAAGATACAGCGCCAGAATGATTTAAAGCTTCAGTTTAAGGATGCACTGCTATCGGCAGCAGGAGCAATGCGGGCAGGCTATTCCATTGAAAATGCGTGGCGGGAAGCAAAAAAAGATGTGATACAGCAGTATGGCATGGAAAGTGATATGGCGGTGGAAATGCGCCAGATGATACACCAGATGGACTGTAATGTGCCATTGGAGCAGCTGTTAGAGGATTTTGCAGAGCGGAGCCGGATGGAGGATGTAGAGCAGTTTGCGGGAATTTTTTCTTATGCCAAGCGGAGCGGCGGGGATTTTACTGCAATTATGGGAAATACAGTTCAGCAGATGGCAGACCGGATGGAATTGCAGGAAACCATAGAGACAGCATTGACAGCAAGGAAGATGGAACAGAAGGTAATGAATGTAATTCCCTTATTTATACTGGCATTTGTCAATGTGACATCGGGAAGCTTTTTGGAAGCATTGTATGGGAATGTGGCGGGGGTGCTGATTATGACAGGGTGTCTTATTCTCTATGGACTGGCATATCTTTGGTCAGAGAAAATCGTAAGACGTATTGGAGAAAGTATATGTTAAAGCAAATGAAGAAGCAAAAGAAAAAGCTGGCAATTCTGGTACTTCTGGCAGCAGTTTTACTGGGAATTGCAGCGGAGTGGATGCAAAAGCAGGAATCTCATTTTAAGGAGAACCGTTTAATAAGAAATGAACCGGGGGAAGGAGACTATCAGGAATCTTTAAATTATATAGAAGAAGATAGCGGGGAAAAAGGGCAGATTGTATTAAATCTACAGGAACGCACTTTAACAGCAGCGGAATGGAAAGAGATATTGCCGGAAGCAGAAAAAGAAGCAGAAGAAGTATTTCGAAACGGGCAGCAGGCAGACCATGTCAGCGGACAGGTGGTTTTATGCGACCGTGTTAAAAATGGTCTCATTTCTGTGAAATGGAAGTTAGAACCGGATATCTGGATTGATTTACAGGGAAATATAGAGGAAGAAAATCTTTTGCCGGGGCAGGTGGTGAATGCTACCGCAATTTTGTCGAATGGAAAAAATCAGGCAGAGTATTCCTTTCCCATCTGTCTTTATCCTTCAGAAAACCAGAATGAAACCAATCTGGGGAAAAAGATAGAACAATATCTTTATAATCAAAATGTAGAAGAAAAAGAAGTGGAGCTGCCACAGAATATGGATGGTGTAGCACTTCACTGGGAAGAAGAAACCGAGAAGCCGTTGGTTATTTTTCTCTTCCTGGGGATATTTGCAGCAGTAGTGATTCTATGGAGTGGGAAAAAGGAACAGCAGGATGCAAAAAAACGTTGGGAAGAGGAATTGGTAAAAGATTATCCGGAAATGGTTAGTCGATTGGGATTATTATTAGAAGCCGGTATGTCATTGCGTCAGGCGTGGAAGAAGCTGACAGATACATATGAGAGTAAGCAGAAGAAGCAAAGACTACCAAAACGTGCCGGTTACGAGGAAATGCTGCTTACCAGAAGAGAATTAGAGGATGGAATGGGGGAAAGCCTGGCATATGAGCGGTTTGGAGAACGATGCGGGCTGGCATCCTATCGCAGGTTTGCATCTATTCTGACACAGAATCTCAAGAAGGGAACTGTAGGAATCGGCAGAATTCTTGCAAAAGAATCAGAGGATGCATTTTCCCAGCGAAAGACTATGGCGCAGAGACTGGGAGAGGAAGCAGGAACAAAATTATTGTTTCCCATGCTAATGATGATGGTGGTGATTATGGTCATTCTTGTTGTGCCTGCATGTATGACCATGCACATATAAGTTACCAGGCAGCCGTAAGAAGCTGTCGGTGGCAGGCTTCGGCTGTAAGCAGATAACAGGTAACTAAAACAATAGGTAAATAAAGGAGGAAGGAACATGAAAGATGTAGTAAATGTAAAACGAACAAATCCAATGAACGTTGTAAAAAGAATAAAAGGAAGTCTGACCCGGTTTTTAAAAGAGGAAGATGGAGTAGGTGTTGTGGAAGTGGTTCTGATTCTGGTGGTTCTGATTGGACTGATTGTTATTTTTAAATCAAAACTGACGGTTCTTTTAAACAGTATCTTTTCGACAATTACCCAGCGGACCGGTTCTTTGTAGAAAAATGGAAAGAGCAAGGGAAAAAGGGAGTATTACATTGTTTTTAAGCCTTGCATTGACGATGATTTTAAGTCTGGTATTTACTCTGCTGGAATCTGCACGCCTCTATGGATTAGAGGCGCAGAGCAAAATGGAAACGGAGCTTTTGCTGGAATCCAAAATGGCAGAGTATGATACCGCACTTCTTGAGCAGTATCATCTCTATTTTCTGGAGGCAGGCAGGAAAGGAGAGCCGGAACTTAGCAGTCTGGAACAGTCATTGCAGGAACTTGGAGAAGAGAACCTTAGGGCGAAGCCGGGATTCTTAAAAATGTCATATACCAATCTTTATGAGATGCAGTTAGAGAACTGCTATATTACGAATTATACGATGGCAACCGATGATGCGGGAGCTGAATTTCGAAGGCAGGCAGCAGATTATGTAAAGCGTACCATGGGAATTGCGGCCATTGAAAAATTATATGAAAAGGCAACAGAAGCAAAGGAACTGACGGAAGACAATAAAGACATCGAGAAGAAGTTCGAAGCTGCTATTCAGGAGACCGATACACAGAGTGGGCTGGAAAGAAACACAAAACGGAATAGCGCAAATCAGAAGAATGAGAATCCACTGGATTATGTAAAAGAACTCAAGAATAAAAGTATCCTGTCACTGGTGGTAGAAGATGTATCAGCGGTATCGACACAGACCATTGATTTATCCGATGATATTGCAAAGAGAACCTGTTTTACAGGAAATGGAGAGGCACAGCAGGAGGATATGACAACGGGACTTTTCTTCCGGGAATATTTACTGAAGCAGTTTAGTGATTACCGAAATCAGAGTGAGTCGGAAGTGTTGCAATATGAGATGGAATATCTCATTGCAGGGAAAGATTCTGATGTGGCAAACCTTGCTGGCGTTGCAGAACGCATGCTGGCGATTCGTGAGGTGGCAAACTATATTTATTTGAAAGGGGATGCCGAGAAAACGGCACTGGCGAATACCATAGCACTTGTAACTGCGGGCTGGACAGCTAATCCGGCGGTAGTCAAGGTGGTAGAAGAAGGAATTCTTGTGGCATGGGCATTTTCAGAAAGCATAAAAGATGTAAAAACGCTTTTAAAGGGTGGCAAGGTTCCTTTTTTAAAAGGAAATGCCGAGTGGACATTAGACGTTGGAGCATTGTCGGAATCCTTTGCAAAAGAAGAGGAAAGTAAGACCAGTGAAAGTGGTTTAAGTTATGGGGATTATTTAAGAATTTTATTATATCTTACCGGACAGGAGAAGCTTACCTATCGGGCAATGAATCTGATGGAGCAGAATATCAGGCGGCTGCCGGACCGGGAGAATTTTCGGATGGACTGCATGATTGGTAGTATGGAAATACAGTGCAGTTATCTGTCAAAACCATTGTTCTTCGGGTGGTTTGGAAGTGGCGAAAGCTTCAAAGGAGATTATCATTTTCAGGAAAAAAATTCATTTTCCTATGTTTATTAACAAAAGAAGAAAGGGGGTGCATAAAGGTGTCTCTTCTCAGAATTCAAATAAAAAATCAATATAAAAAAACTCTCTCTAACCCAGATAATACAAATCTATTGTATAGCAATTCTACAAACAGAAAAGAGACACCTTTATGTGCCTCCACAACGGCGTCTATGACAATAGAAGCAGCTATTGCATTGCCACTGTTTGTAATCTGTATACTATCGGTAATCTTTCTTTTCCGGGTATTGGAATTACAGCAGGATGTGGAATATGCCTTGCAATATGCCGCCAGAAAAAGTGCCATTCATGCACATATGACACGTGAAAGCGGGCTGGATTCCGTTGTGCCAATTGCAGAAGCAAAAATCCTGTTTCAAAGAAAATTAGAAGAACTGAAAGCACCGGTAATTTATGTGGAAGGGGAAGAAAAGGGGTTCTCTTTTTGGCGTTCTGAATTAATGGGAAATGATATTGATTTATGTGTATCTTATCGGATTGAAAATCCATTGCAGTTATTGGGACTATTTTCTTATGACATGGATCAGCGGGCAAAAGTGCATAAATGGATTGGTTATACAGGCAGTGGAAATGAAGATGGAACTTATGTCTATATTACAGAGACAGGGAAATCCTATCACCGGTTTTCGGACTGTACCTATTTGGATTTGAGCATTCTGGCGGTGCCGGAAGAGACGGTATCCGGATTACGGAATGATTCCGGGGCGAAATATAAAGATTGCGAAAAATGCCGCATAGGAAAGAAAGATACCAAAACAGTATTTGTAACAGAATATGGAGAGGCAGTGCACAATAGTCTTTCCTGCAGTGGGTTAAAGCGTACCGTATACCGTATTTTGCTGGAAGAAGCGGGAAATCATTCACCCTGTGGAAAATGTGAAAAGAGAAAAGCTTCCTGAGGAAATAAATGTATCAGATAAAGAAACGGCAGATAGCAGGTTATAAGCAGTAAGTAGTAGCTAGCAAATAACGAATAATAAGGAGATAAGGGGATGGTGACGATATGTTCTGTACTTGGAATGTTGGGGATATGTTCCATCGAAGATATCCGAAAAAAAGAAATACAAAGCGTAAGAGTATTGTGTTTTGGCATTGGTGGGATTTTACTGCATCTCTGGCAGAGAAACCAGTCATTATACAGCATGTTAGGAGGGATTGCCGTCGGGGCAGCAGTTATTATTCTGTCACTGGTGTCTGGTGGAATTATTGGAATTGGCGATGGATTGGTACTTTGTGTAGCGGGAATTTATATTGGAGGAATCAATACCATGCGGCTGCTTTTGACGGGACTTTTCCTATCCTCTCTGTATGCACTGGTATTGCTGTTCATGCACAGAAAAAGACGAAAAGACACCATTCCTTTTATTCCGTTTCTGCTGGCAGCATATCTCATTCTGTTGATTTTATAAGACAATGGAAAAAGAAATGTTATCTGCCGGCTTCTTATACCATAGAGGCGGCAGTTATAGTGCCAATGATATTGGCAATATTCTGTACCCTGATTGTAGTCAGCTACGAACTGCATGACAGGGTAAAGCTGGCAGCAGAAGAAAGCAGCAAGAATAAAATAGAATGTATGGAGGAAATTTATATTGGAGATATGTTATAAGAGAAATCTGAATCAGAGTTATATGTTTATTACATCAGATCCCGCGTATTCCGGATATCAGATTCATATGTGCCGGCAGAATCATATTCATAATTTATTGCAGTTTGAACCGGTAGTTTCAGAAGGGGAGACACAGTTTCGATATGAAATTACCGGAAAACGTTCTTTGGACCATGTTTTGGAGAGCAGTGATTTTGCCATAGATATGTTTGCAAAAATGTTAGAAACTTTACTGGGAATCTGTCAGGAAATCCGGCCATATCTTTTGGAGGAAGAGGGGATTCTATTAGACCCGGAGAGTATTTATCTTGAGAATGGAACCAAGAAGTTCTACTTCACCTATTGCCCCGGCAGACAGGAACCTGTTACAGAAGGATTCCGAAAGCTGATGGAGTATCTTCTGGCAAAGATTAATCATGAAGATGAACAGATGGTTCTTGCATCTTATGAGGCATATCAGAAATCAACAGAAGAAGGATTTTCTTTGGGTGAAATCCTAAGGATATTATATCAGTACCGGCAGCAGGATGTAGAGGATTATGTACCGGCCCGACAGAAATCTGTTTCATCTAAAAAGGTAGAGGCATTGCAGAAGGGCATTATGCCATGGGAGCAGGAAAAGAAAGATGCAGCTGTGGAGGAAAAGCCAATTACAAAGAAAAAGAAGGGGTATTGGAAAAAATATGAGATAGATACAATTGAAAAGGATGATGAATATTATAAGAAGGATGCTCAAAGCCGTGGCTGGAATATGGCAATGGAAGAAAAATTGCAGGAATGCATTGCTGCAATCAGCCGGATTCCGGCATTCTTAACAGGGAAGATAAATCATGAGAAGGAGGAAGAACCAATCGTGTGTACACCTATGGATTACAAAGAAATGCAGGAGGAAAATCCGACCGTTTATCTTGGAACGGAGCGGGCTCCGGAAGGAGTTCTGCGTTATGATGGAAAAGAGGATATTTCGAATATCCGGATGGAGTATTTTCCTTTTATCATAGGCAGCAGTGAGCAGGCAGATGGAAATGTATGTATACAGGGAGTCAGCCGCATGCATGCCCGCATTACCAGAGAGAAAGAGGATTATTATGTGGAAGATTTAAATTCCATGAACGGAACATGGCTCAATGGGAAAATGCTGGCATATCGGGAGAAGGAGCAGTTATGCATGAATGATGTGATTCAGTTGGGACGTGAGCGGTTTACATTTCTTTAAGAAAAAGGTTATATTTCCTTCGTTGACAGTGCCTTTTGAAAGTGTTATTGTCAGATTCATAAAAGACTGGAAGAAGGATAAGTTATATTGATTCAGAAAATAGATGCATGTTTAAAAGAGCGGGGATATTCCTTTATCAAAGTGTCGCCGGAAGAGGTTGGGGTATACTATAGATTTACAGAAGGAAGGGCACAGGTGGTTGCTGGAATCTTTATGCATCCGGGATTTGTACTGGAAACAGAAAAATTGCAGGCAATTCAGAAAAAACTGCAGGAGCTGTTTCTTCATCCGGAAGGAAGGATTCCGGGTTGTGAACAGAATATGGCAATCTATCAGGTGGAGTTACTGACGTTACTGGTTGCAGATGATATAGGACAGGCACGTATGCTCGGTGGCAGCTGTCGGAATGTCTGGCTTATTAATGAGCAGACAGGGCAGCTTATGATTTTTGAAAACCAGCCGGGAGATTTCTATGGATTAAGAGATGCATTACAGGAACAGATATCCGGTGGTGGGAGGCAAAGAGGTTATGCTTCACAGGGGTATGCACAGATGGACAATTACCGTAGAACAGAAGAGAAGCGAGGTCTTACTTTGTGGCAGAGGATAAAACAGTATCCGTCCTGGTGTAACGCCGGCATTGTTTTGATAAATATCATAGTATTTCTGTCATTGAGCGTACTTGGCGATACGGAATCTGCAGCTTTTATGGAACAACATGGAGCAGTATTTCTGCCGGATGTATTTGGACAGGGAGAATGGTGGAGACTGTTTACGGCCATGTTTTTACATTTTGGACTGGCACATCTTGCAAATAATATGATTGTATTATTCTGGACTGGAGACAGACTGGAACGTCTGATAGGAAAGTGGCGCTATCTTATCATTTATTTTGGCGCAGGATTGTGCGGTAATCTGCTTTCACTTCTGGTAACACAGGGCAAAGGAACCCTGACGGTGTCAGCAGGTGCCTCAGGTGCCATTTTTGGTGTATTTGGAGCTTTACTCTGGGTAATAATTGCCAACAGAGGAAGGGTAGAAGAACTGAATATCAGAGGAATTGTAATTATGATTGCATTGAGCCTATATTATGGATTTACCAGTACCGGAGTGGACAACTGGTGTCATGTAGGCGGACTGATTAGCGGATTTTTCCTGTCACTGCTTCTATATCGCAGAAAGGATTGATTTTATTCCGGAAAATTTATATACTGTTGATATATGATTGAATGAAGTAAGATGAAAAACTTAAGATACGGAGGCAGAAATGAAAGTAAATATATATTACGGTGGTAGAGGACTTCTGGATGATCCTACTTTATATGTAATCGGGAAAATGGAAGAAGTTTTAAAAGAGCTTCGTGTCAGTGTGGAACGATATAATATATACGAGCACAAGAATAGCATCTCTACGTTGCCGCAGACCTTAAAGGATGCAGATGGAATCATTCTGGCAACGACAGTAGAGTGGCTTGGAATCGGTGGTTATATGCAGCAGTTTTTGGATTCCTGCTGGCTTTACGGAGACAAGGAAAAGATTAAGACAACCTATATGCAGCCAATCGTTATGTCAACCACGTATGGAGAACGTGAAGGGGAACTGACATTGTCCAATGCATGGGAAATTTTAGGCGGTCTGCCGTGCAGTGGAATGTGTGGCTATGTAGATGATTTGGTAAGCTTTGAAATGAATCATGACTATTCCCTGATTATTGAGAAAAAAGCAGAAAATCTTTATCGTACAATTTCTCAGAAACAGAAGAGTCTGCCGACTTCTAATCAGGCGGTAACCAGAACTATCCTGCGGACACAGCAGATGGATTTAACACCACAGGAGAGTGAGCAGTTATCACAGTACGTGGCAGATGATTCTTACGTAAAGAAACAGAAAGAAGATATTGAAGAATTAGCATCCATGTTTAAGGATAAGTTAAGTGTACAGCAGAATGACACGCAGACAGAATATATTACAGAATTAGAAAGCCATTTTGTGCCACAGGGGGATTTCACGGCGAACTATCTCTTTATGATTGAAGAGAAAAAGAAACCATTGGTAGTCGAAGTAGCAGGAGAAGAGTTAAACTGCTATTATGGACAACAGGAAAATGTAGATGTATATGCGAAACTTACGGGAGAAGTCATGAATAATATTTTAGCTGGCAGAATGACATTCCAGAGAGCATTTATGACCGGTGAGATGACTGCAAAAGGAAACTTTAAGACATTGCGTACCTTAGATCAGATTTTTATTTTTGAATAGAAAGAAGGAGTAACCATGAAAGACGATAATTGTATTTTTTGTAAACTGGCAGCAGGCGATATTCCGACAAATACCGTATATGAGGATGATACATTCCGTGTCATTATGGATGCCAATCCTGCAACAAAGGGACATTCCTTAATTATTCCCAAAGACCACTTTGCAAATCTTTATGAAATGGATGAGGAAGTAGCAGCAAAAGCAATGAAGCTTGCTAAGAAAATGGCAGTTCATATGAAAGAAAAATTAAACTGTGATGGATTTAATTTACTTCAGAACAATGAAGAGACTGCAGGACAGACAGTATTTCATTTCCATATGCATCTGATTCCAAGATACAAGGGAGACAAGAATGATGATATTTTAAAATATACTCCATTAGAGCTTTCTGATGATGAAATGAAAGAAATTCTGGATATGATAAAGGTAAAATAAAAATAAAGGTGTAAAGTCTTATATAGAATCAGGACTTTACACCTTTTGCACTTATGCTTTCTTCTTCTTTTTCTCACTGGCTTCTTCAATGAGCTTAAGAATGGTATGAATAGAATCTAACTGCTGGCTGGACTTCATATTAGAAATATAAGTCTCTTTTTCTGTCATGACTTTCTTAATGGCAGCATCTAAGGTTTCTTTGGTCAGATTCTCTTCTTCAATTACATAGCTATACCCTTGTTTTTCAAAAGAGCGGGCATTTAAAATCTGGTCACCACGGCTTGCAGCAGCAGACAGTGGAATCAGAATATTTGGCTTGTGAAGAGCAAGCAATTCACAGATTGCATTTGCACCGGCACGGGAAATGACAAGAGAGCTTAAAGCAAACATATCCCGAAGTTCTTTCCCGGCATATTCAAACTGGACATAGCCGGAACGGTTGTTATATAATTTATCGATATTTCCTTTCCCACAGAGATGGATAATCTGATAGTTGGCAAGTAGGTCATCTAAGAGACCACGTACCGCATCATTAATAAATTTGGAACCGCTGCTTCCACCGACTACTAAGATAACCGGTTTATCCATGGTAAAACCACAAAGTCTGGCAGCCTGTTCTTTGTCGCCGCTTAAAAGTTCCTGGCGGATTGGAGAACCGGTAAGAACTGCCTTATCCTTCGGAAGATAGTCTACAGTTTCCGGGAAATTACAGCAGACCTTGCAGGCTGCCGGAATTGCAATTTTATTAGCAAGACCAGGTGTCATATCGGATTCATGAATAATAGCAGGAATACGGAGGCGTTTCGCTGCGAGAACGACAGGAACGGAAACGAATCCACCTTTCGAAAAGACAACGTCCGGTTTGATTTTTCTTAAAAGAGATACAGACTGTGCGTAGCCTTTGATCACACGGAATGGATCTGTGAGATTACGGAGATCCTTATAACGACGGAGTTTTCCTGAGGAAATTCCATAATAAGGAATGTTCTGTTCTTCAATTAACTGTTTTTCCATGCCGGCATAGGAACCGATATAAGAGATTTCATAACCAGCCTCTTTTAAAGCAGGAAAAAGAGCAATGTTTGGAGTTACATGACCGGCGGTACCACCGCCTGTTAAAACGATTTTTTTCATGAAAAGAATCCTTTCTTTAATATCAGATTACTTATAATGTAAAATGATTTGCTGAATAATATATTATACTCTTGGTAAAAAAAGTCAACTCAATTTAAAACCTTATACAATCGTAAAAATACCAAAAAATAAAGCGGGGGGGGTATGTGAAAATGAAAGCATTATATTATCGGTACTTATTTGAAAATGTGGAAAATGGAATGATTCAGGCAGGCAGTATCTATAACGAGGAGAATGACTGCAGTGTGAATTATGTATACTTATCCGGAAATCCTACGAACAGTAACATAAACGACGGTGTAAGCAGCAAAGACAGCAGCAGAACAAATGATATAACAGGCATCGGTATCTTGGACAAAAGAACCATCAGAAGACTGGCCGGTGCACCGATAGATCTTGTGGTAGTAGGAGAATATACGAGGGACTGTCTTGGCATATTGTATGCACTATTGCAAAATACGACGATTCAGACGGTGATTATGCCTTATGTAGCACCGATTCACCGGATGCTGGTGGAGCAGTGGATATCGGAGGAACAGGATATGGAAGAGAAGGCATTACCGGAACAATGGATATTGGAGCCGGAAATGTCACCGGAAAAACGATTAGAATTTTCCTGCCTCATTCGGCATCCTTACCATGCATTAAAGAATATGGGGGTGGAAAATGTCTATTTATTATATGGAAATTGTCCGCCCTGTTCCCTGGACGCAGTGCAGAATGCCAGAAAAGGAAATTATTTCGAACTGGCAGATGCAGAGGATTTAGAAACGATAAAGATTATGGAACGGGAATACATTCCGGTGGTCAAGGCCGGATGCATCATTGAAAATAAGTGGGTATTTTATTTTTCTGCATATGGAATGGATGTAATGGAACTATATCAGTTTACCAGAAGATATTATACGAAAGAAGGCTATGACAGGGCGCTTCGTCATCCGGAAAATACACAGTATCAGGCGGGCATGCAACGGTTATTAGAGGCATATAAGAAGACTTACGGTTTGGAAGCATATGCAGCAGTTATTATGTATGCAGGTCCGGGTCAGGTAAAAGAAAGCGGAAGTAAAATCAATGGTGCCATGTATGAACAGTCTTTTGGCAGGGAAAATCATTGTTCTCCGTATCTGGATGCCGGCAGAACGGTATGCATGTTAAAATGTATCCAGCGAAATGATTATGGAATGCTCCGGAACCAGTTTACCAGGGAGAGCAGAACCCTTCGAATGGGCGTACTGTTTTTGGGAAATATTGATATGCACAAAAATATGGAAGAGATTTTAAAACGTTATCGGGGCTATGGAAAGACGGTACGGATTGTATCGATTCCCGGCAATGAAGATGTGTCAAAATGGAATCCGGAATTTCCGTGGAAATTTGAAGGAGAAGGTATCCGTTATTGGATTGGAAATATCAATGAGCGAATGGATACGAAGATACTAAAAGATATTCTGCTGGCGGGGTCCTATAACCGGATTATCAGCGTAAATGAAGAATATGGCTGCTGCCTTTCCGGCTATATGTTGGATGGGGAAGAATATCAGCAACTTTTGTAGAAGACCGCAGAAACAAAGGGAAAAATGGAAAAAGATGCGGCGAAAACACGGCGTTGTCCTCTTTTCAAATGGAATGTTCCTTTTTATAATAGAAAGAAAAAGGAAAAGAGGTTATAAGAATGGGAGCTTTCGTGAATTTGGTGTATGAATATGCAAATTACATAATTCTGGCAGGAATGCTCTTACAAATGATAATAATTCTGCAGGTTCTGGTTAAAGTGAACCGGACAGACCGCAGATTACAAATGATACAGGGAAAAGTAGAAGATTATCTGAATGTCATATTAACAGAAGACAGTGGGAAAGAAGAACCATTGGTATCGAGACAGGAAGAACTGATGCGGGATTCTATTGAAAAGAAGAGAAAACAGCAGGAAGAAGCGGTATTTAATGCTGTTTTGAAGGAAATTTTTCCTTGATAAATGCATATAGGTTTGATAAAATAAACTCTAATGAAATTTTATTCATAATTAGGGAATTGTGTATAGAAAAAACAAAGGAGTGAATTTGAAATGAGTAAAGTAACATTTGATTACTCAAAGGCAGCTTCCTTCATCAGTGAAGAAGAAGTTGGCTATATGAGCAAACTTGTAGACAATGCAAAAAAAGAGTTATTGGATAAAAACGGAGCCGGAAATGATTTCTTGGGCTGGCTGGATCTTCCGGTAGATTATGATAAGGAAGAGTTCGCAAGAATTCAGAAAGCAGCAGCTAAGATTCAGTCTGATTCTGAAGTGTTAGTAGTAATCGGAATCGGTGGTTCTTACCTTGGTGCAAGAGCCGCAATCGAATTCTTAAGACATGGATTCTATAATAATGTATCTAAGGATGTTCGTAAGACTCCTGAGATTTATTATGCAGGAAACAGCATCAGCGGAAGCTACTTACAGGGACTGCTTGATGTAGTAGGAGACCGTGATTTCTCCGTAAATATTATTTCTAAATCAGGAACAACAACTGAGCCTGCAATCGCGTTCCGTATCTTCAAAGAGAAGTTAGAGAAGAAATATGGTAAAGAAGAAGCTGCAAAGAGAATTTATGCAACCACAGATAAAGCAAAGGGAGCATTAAAACATCTTGCAGATGAAGAAGGATATGAGACATTTGTAGTACCGGATGATGTCGGAGGCCGCTTCTCTGTACTTACCGCTGTAGGACTTCTTCCAATCGCAGTAAGTGGTGCAGATATCCAGAAATTAATGGATGGAGCTGCAGAAGGAAGAAAACTTGCTTTAGAGCAGGATTTCGCAGAGAACGATGCATTACAGTATGCAGCAGTTCGTAACATTTTATTAAGAAAAGGCAAAGCAGTAGAAATTCTTTGCAACTACGAGCCAAGTCTTCATTATGTATCTGAATGGTGGAAACAGTTATTCGGAGAGAGTGAAGGAAAAGACCAGAAGGGTATCTTCCCGGCATCTGTAGATTTAACAACAGACTTACATTCTATGGGACAGTTCATTCAGGATGGTTCCAGAATTATGTTTGAGACTGTTATGAACGTTGAGACTCCGAAGCACAATATCACAATTCAGGAAGAACCGGTTGACTTAGACGGATTAAATTATCTTGCTGGAAAAGATATGGACTTTGTAAATAAGAGTGCAATGAACGGAACCATTCTTGCACATACCGATGGTCAGGTTCCAAACTTCATGGTAAAGATTCCAGAGCAGAACGAATTCTACTTAGGAGAATTATTCTACTTCTTCGAGTTTGCATGTGGTGTCAGCGGATACCTGCTTGGAGTAAATCCATTTAACCAGCCAGGTGTAGAAAGCTACAAGAAGAACATGTTCGCATTACTTGGAAAACCAGGTTATGAAGAAGCAAGAGAAGCATTAATGAAACGTTTATAAAAACTGCTGAAGCAGGGTAAGATAAAATCATTTAAATTTGAATCAGTCCTTGCATTACAGCAAAAAAGAACTCCATCCGATTGGAATATCCAGTCGGGTGGAGTTCTTTCTTTGCTTTACAGAAAATTGCTTTCCAGTAAAGCAAAAAACGCTCTGCGAGGATGTGCACTGCGGCGTATAAGGTAGATGTCGCAAGCGACCGCCGCAGGCACGAGAATGTGCCAAGGCACATTCTTATGCATATTATAAAGTAAATGAATTCATATTTTCTTCCAGGATGGAAGCAATCTCTTTCAGACGATTTGCATTTTCCATGATTTCCTGCATAACATTGCTGACTTCCATAACGGAAGCGGAAGTTTCTTCGGTACTTGCTGCATTCTGCTGGGCAATTGCGGTAAGATTCTGTACGACATCCACAACATCTCCACGGGCTTTATCAAGCTGTGTTGTTTTGGTAGCAATCTCGCCTACGCCACTGATAGAAGAACTGATTCCATCACGAACCTGTTCGAATACCTGACCGGTCTTATGCACGTTTTCGCTCTGCAGGTTCATAATAGTTTTAACCTCATCCATGGTCTTAACTGCTTTTTCAGAATCTTCAATCAAAGCATGGATAATCTGGTCAATCTGGTTTGCAGATTCATTGGACTGGTCAGCCAGTTTCTGAATCTGCGATGCAACAACGGCAAATCCACGTCCTGCCTCACCGGCACGGGCAGCTTCGATAGAAGCATTTAAGGAAAGCAGGTTTGTTTCTTCTGCGATGGAAGAAATCAAAGTTGTAGCCTCTTTAATCTTCAGGGCAGAGATATTAGTTATATTGGTCTGTTCATAAATAACATCAATAGAAGCAATTGCCTGCTGGTTGATGTTGTCCAGTTCTTTCAGGGTGGCAGCAGCTTCCTCGCTGGATTCACGCATCAGGTTAGCAGTGCTTGTAAGATTTTCAACCTGACTGTTGGTATGTTCAATCATGTTACCCATATTAACGATATCATCGGTAGCTTTCTGGGTTTCGGAAGCCTGGTTGGTAGCTCCGGTAGCAATTTCATTTACTGCGGTTTCAACATTTCCTACGGTTGATGTTGTGTGGGATGCATTGGTATCCAGTTCAGTAGATGCATTGTAAAGCAGTTCACTCTGGGACTTAATCTGTGAAACAATTGTAACTAACTTTTCACGTAAATCTCCGATAGCTCTTGCCATCTGCCCGGTTTCATCCTTACGTTTGCTGATGCGGATAGTAGTCGGGCTTTCTGCAAAGTTCAGGGAAGAGAAACGTTTGATAACATTGGTAATCTCTACAATCGGACGGGTCATTTTACTTGCAATAAGGAAAGAAATGATTCCCAGTACAATAAAGATAATAATAGCGGCACCACCGGCGCGGGCATAAATTGCATCCTTAGCACTTAAAATATCTCCACGGTCAGCAGTAATGACCAAAATAGCTGCTTTATTGGAAGTAACATAGTAAGCCGCATATTTTTCAGCACCTCTGAATTCATAGATTGCCATACCCTTCTGCTGTTCTTTACCTGCTTCTAAATCAGCTACCACCTGTTTAATTGCGGCATTTTCTACAGGTTGTCCGACTTTACTTTCATCCGGATGGTAAATCATGGTTCCATCTGAACCAACCACATAGGCGTAACTGGAATCCAGATCATTGATATGGACATCACCGACCAGAGTTTCTAGATATGCCTGATTTAAAATAACGTTACCGCTCCGGTTCAGGGCGGCATCAACATTTAAACCGCAGGTATCACAGACATCACGCATATAGCTTTCTGCCAAAGTGGAAATTGCATTATCCGCAACCGGTATAATCATAATCAGAAGAGAAGCAACACTGATGATAATACTCAGCAGAACTAACTGTACAACATTAAAGCGCATGGAGTGAAGTCCGGCCTTTTTCTCCTTCTTTTCCTTAGGCACTTTCTGTGCTTTTGCAGGCTTTGGAGCCTTTACTGGATTCTGCTTCAAAGCAGAATCTTTTTGCTTACGTTCCTTCATAAAAATACATCCTCCTTGATAACCATTACGAAAAAAGACGAAATCTTTTCTTGTGATTTTGCGTAATTATTATTAGGAAATTATACCATGAATTGGATAAAAAGTACAGAAACTTGACAAATAAAAATTACTTTGTTATAATCCATGATGTAACAAATTTGTAATAAATGTAATAAAAATGAATAAAATGACATATACTTGTTAATAATCCTTAAAAAAGAAAAACAGGGTATATGTTATGGAGGTCAAAATGAATTTAAGAAAAAGAGTGATTGAGAGCACAATTATAGCAGTGATGCTTACCGTTGTAACCGCAGTCACAGCAGTTATGCAGACAGCATCAGTAGAAAATGTACCAGAACCGCAGCAGGAAACAAAAGCTGTGGCAGATGTACAGGCAGATGGCTCCGCCGGCATTATAGAAGAATTGGCATCATTGGGAGACGCGGCAACCGAGCAGGCATCCATTGAACGTGCAGATGTAGTGGTTGTTGCAGAAGCACAGGAAGAGGAGCCTCAGCTCAGTGAGGAGCAGCAGGCATGGAACAGTAAGCTTATGGCAGATGTGGATGATTTCTTATATATAAGAAGCTCCGCAGATGGAGAGTCTGAAGTAATTGGAAAATTATATAAAGGTGCAGCAGCTGATATCGTAGAGACATTAGATGGCTGGTATCATATTACATCCGGTTCTGTAGACGGATATGTAAAGAGCGAATATTGTGTGGCAGGTCAGGAAGCATATGCTTATGCACAGACCGTATGTGACACCGTAGCAACCGTAACCACCGGTGGTCTTCGTGTCCGCAGTGAAGCAAATCCGGATGCATCTGTTATCAAGGCAGCATCAGAAGGAGATAAGCTTGTAGTTGATACACAGACAGAATCTCCGGAAGGATGGGTCGCAGTCAGCTTAAAGAATTCCACTGCATTTGTATCTGCAGATTATGTAACCGTATCCTTAAATGTAGCATCAGCAGTTTCCATGGAAGAAGAAAGAGCTGCATTGGAAGAGAAGGCTGCAGAAGAGGCAGCAAAGAAAGCTGCACAGACTACAACAACCATGGTAACACAGAATGCATCTGTAGCAGCAAACTGTGATGAAGTAACACTTCTTGCTGCATTAATCCAGTGCGAAGCAGGCAGTGAGTGTTATGAAGGCCAGCTGGCAGTCGGAGCAGTTGTTATGAACCGTCTGAGAAGTGGTGCATATCCATCCAGCCTTTATGATGTAATTTACCAGAGCGGTCAGTTTACACCGGCAGGAAACGGAAAAGTTGCATCTGTTATTTCAAGCGGTGTCAGTGGAAGCTGTTTACAGGCAGCACAGGAAGCATTATCCGGTGTAGATAATACCGGTGGTGCATTAAGCTTCCGCCGCGCAAGTTCCGGTCAGGCAGGAGTAGTCATCGGAAACCATGTATTTTTCTAGGAAAATGTAAGAAAATATAAGAGAGTATAAAGTCAGGGTGTCAAAAGAAGTTTTTGGCACCCTGTTGTAATCTTGGAAAAAGTATAGTAATATGTGAATAGTTATTCAAAATATAAGTTTTGGAGGGTAAAAATGGAAGGATTAATAGCACTTATCATTTTAGTAATACTAGTACTGGTAATTATTGTATCCTGTATCAAGATTGTACCGCAGGCAAATGCAGTTGTTGTAGAGCGTCTGGGCGGATATCTTGCAACCTGGGGCGTAGGTCTTCATTTTAAAGCACCGTTTATTGACCGTATCGCAAAGAGAGTTCTTTTAAAAGAGCAGGTGGTTGATTTCCCACCACAGCCGGTAATTACCAAAGATAATGTAACCATGCAGATTGACACCGTTGTATATTTCCAGATTACAGACCCGAAGTTATTTGCTTACGGTGTTGAAAATCCGATTATGGCAATCGAAAATCTGACAGCAACCACACTTCGTAATATCATCGGTGATCTGGAATTAGATGAGACCCTTACTTCAAGAGAGACCATCAATACCAAGATGAGAGCTTCCCTGGATGTGGCAACAGACCCATGGGGAATCAAGGTAAACCGTGTAGAGTTAAAGAATATCATCCCACCAAAGGCAATTCAGGATGCTATGGAGAAACAGATGAAGGCAGAGCGTGAAAGACGTGAAGCAATTCTTCGTGCAGAAGGTGAGAAGAAATCTACGATTCTTGTAGCAGAAGGTAAGAAAGAATCAGCAATCTTAGATGCAGAGGCAGAGAAGACTGCCGCAATTTTACGTGCAGAGGCACAGAAGGAAGCAACCGTAAAAGAAGCAGAAGGTCAGGCAGAAGCAATCTTAAAGATTCAGCAGGCAAATGCAGACGGACTTCGTTTCTTGAAAGAAGCAGCACCGGACGATGCTGTATTACAGCTTAAGAGCCTGGAAGCTTTTGCAAAGGCTGCGGACGGAAAGGCAACAAAGATTATCATTCCATCTGAGATACAGGGCGTTGCAGGACTGGTAAAATCAATTACAGAGGTTGCCGGAGATAAATAATTAAAAAGGAAACCATAAACCTAAAATGAAATCGGGCTGCCACATCTATGTAGGACAGCCCGTTTTGTATCAAAGAGTAAGAAGAAAAGAGGAAAAAGCAATGAATTTAAAAGGACGTAATTTCTTAAAATTGATGGATTTTGAACCAGAAGAAATCCTCTATATGATAGATTTGGCAGCAGACCTGAAAGCAAAGAAGAAACAGGGTATTCTGCATGACAGCCTGATTGGCAAAAACATTGCCCTGATTTTTGAAAAAACCAGTACCAGAACCCGCTGCTCATTTGAAGTGGCAGCCCATGACCTTGGCATGCACGTAACTTACCTTGACCCGTCAGGCTCCCAGATTGGAAAGAAAGAGAGCATTCCGGATACTGCAAGAGTTTTGGGACGTATGTTTGACGGAATCGAATATCGTGGCTATGGACAGGATATCGTAGAAGAACTGGCAAAATATGCAGGCGTTCCGGTATGGAACGGACTGACCAATGAATTTCATCCGACCCAGATGTTAGCAGATATGTTAACCATCCGCGAGCATCTTGGCAGATTAAAGGGCGTAAAGCTGGCATATATGGGAGATGCCCGTTATAATATGGGAAATTCCCTGATGGTAACCTGTGCAAAACTGGGAATGCATTTTGTGGCTTGTACTAATAAGAAGTATTTCCCGGATCCAAAGCTGGTTACATATTGTGAAGATGTGGCATCCCGCACAGGCGGAACCATTACCTTAACAGAGGATGCCATGGAAGGAACCAGGGGTGCAGATATTGTCTATACTGATGTGTGGGTATCCATGGGTGAGCCGGAAGAGGTATGGAAAGAGCGTATTACAGACCTGATGCCATATCAGGTAAATAAGAAGCTGATGGATAATGCAGGAGAGCAGGCATTGTTTATGCATTGTCTCCCGGCATTCCATGACCTTAAGACCAGGATTGGACAGGATGTCTATGAGAAATTCGGATACTCCGAACTGGAAGTAACCGATGAAGTATTCGAAAGTGAGAAATCCATCGTATTTGATGAAGCAGAGAATCGTATGCATACGATTAAGGCAGTTATGCTTGCAACTTTAGGAGAATAGGAACCTATGAAAGCAAAAATACTTGCAGCACTGCGGGAAGCGGAAGGTTATGTTTCCGGACAGGAGCTTTGTGAACGCTTTGGTGTATCAAGAACCGCAGTGTGGAAGGCAATCAATCAGTTGAAAAAGGATGGCTATGAAATTGAAGCGGTGCAGAACCGGGGCTACCGGATTGTAGGCACACCGGATATCTTAAGCGAAAATGAATTGAGCAGTATCCGTAAAACAGATTGGATTGGGAAAAAAATCTATTATTATGATGAAACAGATTCTACTAATGTAAGAGCCAGCCGTCTTGCAGAAGAGGGTGCAGAGCATGGAACCCTTGTGGTGGCAGACCAGCAGGATGCCGGAAAAGGAAGACGTGGAAGAGGCTGGAGTTCCCTGCCGGGAACCGG
Organism: Roseburia sp. CLA-AA-H209; assembly: GCF_020687575.1. Classification (NCBI taxonomy): domain Bacteria; kingdom Bacillati; phylum Bacillota; class Clostridia; order Lachnospirales; family Lachnospiraceae; genus Roseburia; species Roseburia sp. CLA-AA-H209. The sequence goes on along the minus strand of NZ_JAJEQU010000005.1, from coordinate 142,574 downwards.
AATCTTTATGACACTGATTTTAAAACCGGAGCTGAATCCTTCCAATGCATCCATGCTGACACTGGTGGCAGCTATGGCGGTGGCAAAGGGCATTACCCGCTGCACCGGTATGGAAGCAAAGATAAAGTGGCCAAATGATATTGTCATCAATGGTAAGAAGGTAGTAGGAATCCTGACGGAAATGAGTGCACAGATGGATTATGTAAACCATATTGTGGTAGGCATTGGTATCAATGTGAATAATGAAAGTTTCCCGGAAGAAATTGCGCAGAATGCCACCTCACTTCTGTTACAAAGTGGAAAACGGGTAAACCGTGCAGCATTAATAGAAGCTGTCTGGGAAGAATTCGAGCATTATTATGACCGGTTTATGGCATATCAGGATTTACGGGATCTGCGGAAGGAATACGATGCAAGCCTTGCCAATAAAGGGCAGAAGGTAAGAGTGTTAGACCCGAAAGAGCCATTTGATGGAGTGGCACAGGGCATTACCGACCGGGGCGAATTAATCGTGGATACCTGGGAAGCAAGAAAACTGGTGTCTTCCGGGGAAGTATCTGTCCGCGGGATTTATGGATATGTATAGATATGCATAGAGATAGATGTTTATAGGATAGACAGGAAAAGCCACATTTACCAGATATAAAAAAGGCATAAATAAAAAAAGGAGTATGAATATATGGAGCAGGAAGAAATCGTTTTATGCGGTTCCAGCGCTTATACCAAGAAATTCTATCTGAATCCGTTGTTTAACGGACTTCCGGAGGGAATCAAAGAGGATTTGAATATTCTTTGTGTACTGTATACAGAGGATATCGGAGGAACACTGCAGCTTATATTTGACAAAGAGGGAAATCTTAATTTCCGGACGGAATGTGAGGATGGAGATTTCTTTTATGATGAAATCGGCAGTGTGTTAAAAATCAAACAGATGCAGCGGGAAAAGACAGAGCTCTTTGAATCGCTTGAAATGTATTACCGTGTATTTTTCCTGGGAGAAGAATTCACAGAGGATAAGGAGGACTAATATGTTACTGGCAATTGACGTAGGAAATACCAACATTACCATCGGGGTGTTTGATAAGGAAAAATTAGTTACAACATTTCGTATGACAACAAAAATGCAGAGAACTTCTGATGAATACGGTATTACAATCATTGATTTGTTAGAGCATAACGAGATTTCCCATAATGAAATCAAAGATGCCATCATTTCATCGGTAGTACCAAATGTGATGCACTCCCTCTGCAGTGGAATGATTAAATATTTTGGGATTCAGCCAATGGTGGTGGAGCCGGGCGTGAAGACAGGAATCCGTATCACATCCGAGAATCCGGCACAGATTGGCGCAGACCGTATTGTAGACGCTGTAGGTGCATATGAGCTTTATGGCGGACCGGTTGTAGTAATTGACTATGGTACAGCAACCACCTATGACTTCATCAATGGAAATGGAGATTTCTTCGCAGGAGTAACTTCACCGGGAATCCGCATTTCTGCAAAGGCACTCTGGGAAGATGCGGCGAAGCTTCCGGAAATCGAGATTAAGAAACCGTCTACCATCCTTGCAAGAGAAACTATCAGCAGTATGCAGGCAGGACTGATATTCGGACAGATTGGACAGACAGAATATATCGTAAAAAATATGATAAAAGAATCCGGACTTAAGGATGTAAAAGTAGTTGCAACCGGCGGACTGGGTAAAATCATCGCAAATGAGACAAAATATATTCAGTACTACAATCCGACACTGACATTAGAAGGAATGCGTCTTATTTACGCAAAACAGAAACGATGAAACTGACAATAGGAAATGTAACACTTGATAATAATTTGATATTAGCACCAATGGCAGGGGTAACAGACCTGCCATTTCGTGTACTTTGCAAAGAGCAGGGAGCAGGACTTATCTGCATGGAAATGGTCAGTGCTAAAGGCATTTATTATAATAATAAGAACACCGAGAGCCTGCTTGCCATTGATGAGCGGGAACATCCGGTTTCCCTGCAGCTTTTTGGCTCCGACCCGGAAATTATGAGCGAGATGGCAAAGCGTATCGAACATCGACCGTTTGATATTCTTGACATCAATATGGGATGTCCGGTGCCAAAGGTAGTCAATAATGGTGACGGCTCTGCACTGATGAAAAATCCGATTCTGGCAGGTGAAATCATCGAAAAGACAGCGAAAGCCATAAAGAAGCCTCTGACGGTAAAAATCAGAAAGGGCTTTGATGAAGCCCATGTCAATGCAGTAGAGATGGCACATATTGCGGAAGAGTCCGGGGCAGCTGCCATTGCGGTGCATGGACGGACCAGGGAACAGTATTATTCCGGCAAAGCGGACTGGGAGATTATCCGGAAAGTGAAAGAAGCAGTAAAGATTCCGGTCATCGGAAACGGTGATATTTTTACACCGCAGGATGCATATCGGATGCAGCAGGAAACCGGCTGTGACGGGCTGATGATAGCAAGGGGAGCACAGGGAAATCCATGGATATTTGCACAGATTAACCATTTCTTAGAAACGGGGGAAGAACTGCCGAAGCCATCCGCCAAAGAAATGGTGGATATGGTGCTGCGTCATGCAAAGATGCAGATTGCCTTTAAGGGCGAATTTACCGGAATGCGGGAAATGCGTAAGCACGCAGCCTGGTACACCGGCGGCTACAAGCATGCATCCAGGCTTCGAAGCCTGCTCAATGAAGTGGAGACTTACGAACAGCTGGAGGAATTATTAGAAACCTTTGCATCATATAATGAAGCATGAAATGGTGGAAAAAATTAAAAAGTCTTTTACGCAGGAATAAAAGCAATCTGCAATCAGAAAACAGGAATAGCCATCAGGATGACCTGATTGAAAAAGAAATTTATTTTCCCTGCAATGCATTTTTTCGGAAAATAATCGAAGCAGTATTAGAGCAGAAAGGCATTTCCTACCGGGACATGCGGCTATTTGTCATTGATGCGGAAGATGGCGCATATCTAAGACAGGAGGAAGAACAGTATATGCTCCGACAGCTTTATCCGGGACTTAATGCATATACGCTTTGCACCGGCCAGCCGGAATGTCACCGGAAGGAAATGGATTATCTTTATGAAGAGATGGGACTGATTGTAGAAGTGATTGGAAAAGAGGAAAATGCAGTTCAAAAGGGAACCGGTCCGGAAGAGGGCAGACTGATACTGGATTTTGAAGCTGAGGGAAGAATCCGGGAAGAATTTCTATCGGAAAAAAGTATCTATATTTCCATTTATAAAAGGAACTGGTATCAGCGGGCAAATCTTGACATTGAAGTACCTATTGGGTATAATATTATGATTGTTAAGGGAACCGGTTTTACAGGCTGTGAAGCGGTTTCAGATCGATTAGAGCGAGAATTTTATGCAGAATAGAAAATCTATAAAAGGAAGGGCTAATAAGCATGGATAAGAAAAACATTTTGACCTATCAGGGTTTACAGAAACTGGAAGACGAGTTACAGAATCTGAAAGTGGTCAGAAGAAAAGAAGTTGCACAGAAGATTAAAGAAGCAAGAGAGCAGGGAGACTTATCTGAGAACGCTGAGTATGATGCAGCAAAAGATGAGCAGCGTGATATCGAAGCAAGAATCGAACAGATCGAGAAAATCTTAAAGAATGCAGAAGTCGTAGTAGAAGAAGAAGTTGATTTAGACAAGATTAACATCGGATGTCAGGTAAAAATCCTTGATATGGAATTCGATGAGGAACTGGAATATAAAATTGTTGGTTCTACAGAGGCAAACAGCTTAAAGGGAAAGATTTCCAACGAGTCTCCGGTTGGTAAAGCATTAATCGGTGCCGGCGTTGGTGACGTAGTAGAAGTTGAGACCCAGATGGGTAACTTAAAATATAAAGTATTAGGAATCCACAGATCAAACTAATAGATTAGGAGAACAAAGATGGCGGAACAGAAGAACGTACAGGAACAGGATATTAACCAGTTAATCAAGGTGCGCCGTGATAAGTTAAAAGAACTTCAGGAAAATGGAAAAGATCCGTTCCAGATAACCAAATATGATGTAACAAACCACAGCACAGATATCAAAGACGACTTTGATGCTTTTGAGGGAAAAGAGGTATCTATCGCAGGTCGTATGATGTTCAAACGTGTGATGGGAAAAGCTTCTTTCTGTAATGTACAGGATTTAAAGGGAAGCATCCAGGCATATGTCGCAAGAGACGAAATCGGAGAAGATTCTTATAAAGATTTCAAGAAATATGATATCGGAGATATTTTAGGAATCAAAGGAAAGGTATTTAAGACCAAGACCGGAGAAATCTCTATCCATGCATCTGAGGTAACTTTATTATCCAAGAGCTTACAGATTTTACCGGAGAAGTTCCACGGACTTACTGATACCGATACCAGATATCGTCAGCGTTATGTAGACCTTATCATGAATCAGGAATCCAAGCAGACTTTCATCAAACGTTCCCAGATTATCAAGGAAATCCGTAATTTCTTAGCTGGACGTGACTTCATGGAAGTTGAGACTCCTATGCTGGTTTCCAATGCAGGTGGAGCAGCCGCAAGACCGTTTGAAACACATTACAATGCATTAAATGAAGATGTAAAACTCCGTATTTCTCTTGAGTTATACTTAAAGAGACTGATTGTTGGTGGCTTGGAGCGTGTTTACGAAATCGGACGGGTATTCCGTAACGAAGGTGTTGATACCCGCCATAATCCGGAATTTACATTGATGGAGTTATACCAGGCATACACCGATTATGAAGGCATGATGGAACTTACCGAGAGCATGTTCCGTTATCTTGCAGAAAAAGTATGCGGCACTACAAAGATTACTTACAATGGCATTGAAATCGACCTTGGAAAGCCTTTTGAGCGTCTGACCATGAACGATGCCATCAAGAAATATGCCGGCATCGATTTTGATACCGTAGCAGATGATGAAGCTGCAAAGGCGCTGGCAAGAGAACATCACATTGAATTCGAAGAGCGTCATACCAAGGGTGATATCATCAACCTCTTCTTCGAAGAATTCTGTGAAAAAGAACTGATTCAGCCGACCTTTATCATGGATCATCCGGTAGCAATTTCTCCGCTTACCAAGAAGAAACCGTCTGACCCAACCAAGGTAGAACGTTTTGAATTATTTATCAATACATGGGAAATGTGTAATGCATATTCCGAGTTAAATGACCCGATTGACCAGCGTGAGCGTTTCGCAGCACAGGATGCCGCATTCGAAGCCGGTGATGAGGAAGCAAACCATACCGACGAAGATTTCTTGAACGCACTGGAAATCGGTATGCCACCTACCGGTGGAATCGGATATGGAATCGACCGCCTGGTTATGCTGTTGACAGATTCACCGGCAATCCGTGACGTATTGCTGTTCCCGACAATGAAACCCTTGAATGGTGTAAAGGACGAAATTGGTGTAAACTCTCAGCCGATTGAATCCCCAAAAGCCGAGCCGGAAAAGATAGATTTCTCCAAAGTGGAGATCGAGCCTTTGTTCAAGGATTTCGTAGATTTTGAGACTTTCTCCAAGTCCGATTTCCGGGCAGTCAAGGTGCTTGCCTGCGAAGCCGTACCGAAGTCCAAGAAGCTGCTCAAATTTACGCTGGACGACGGAACAGGCACGGAACGCACGATTTTAAGCGGTATTCACGCCTATTACGAGCCGGAAGAACTGGTTGGTAAGACCTGTATCGCTATTACCAATCTTCCGCCAAGACCGATGATGGGCATTGATTCCTGCGGTATGCTGATTAGTGCGGTACACCACGAAGAAGGCGAAGAAAAGCTCCATCTTCTAATGGTAGATGACCATATTCCGGCGGGCGCAAAGCTCTACTAAAACGAGATGTACTTCATTTTCCGAAAACCTCGGATTTTACACAAATACACCAATTTTACACCAATCGGTGCTAAAATCGGTGCAGCAACAAAAAAATCGCATAATTTTTAGTTTCACACAGCCCCTGAGAAGTTATAGCTTCTCAGGGGCTTCTGTATTTTCTCATAGTTTTACTACCCATTATCGCAAACTATACCAATCCACGCTTTCCCAATATAATGAAGCTAATCGCAGAGGAAGGAGAGGATTAAGTATGAGCAATATTTTATCAGAGGTACACCCTGAACTTATTGCGGAATGGTCGGATAAAAACCTGCCGCTTACTCCGGATAAGATTACATACGGCTCAAACAAAGTCGTTTGGTGGAAAGGCGCTTGCGGTCACGAATGGCAGACAAGTGTTAAAGCTCGTTCAAACGGCGAAAACTGCCCAATCTGCTCAGGCGCAAGAGTGATAGAGGGTATCAATGATCTGGCAACGCTGAAGCCGGAGCTGGCTGATGAATGGTCGAGTAAGAATGATCCGCTGAAACCGACAATGGTAACGACAGGCTCTCATAAAAAAGTGATTTGGCAGGATAAATATGGTCACGAATGGACAGCAACGGTTAAGAGCAGGGCGTTAAACGGTACAGGCTGTCCGTATTGCTCCCATAATAAAATCTTAGTAGGATTTAATGACCTTGCCTCACAGCGCCCTCAAATCGCTTCTGAGTGGTCTGAGAGAAATTACCCACTAAAGCCTGATATGGTTACGGTCTTTGCAAATCGGAAGGTATGGTGGCGGTGCAGCAAAGGTCACGAATGGAACACGCTCATTTCCACTCGTTCAGGCGGAAGCGGGTGTCCTTATTGCAGCGGTCAACTTCTGCTGAAAGGATTTAATGATTTCGCTACGACACACCCTCAGCTTGCACAGGAATGGTCGGATAGGAATCTGCCTCTTACTCCTGATATGATAAACGAAAAGTCCCGCAGAAATGTCTGGTGGAAGTGCAGAGAGTGCGGGTATGAATGGCAGTCAGTCGTATATGCTCGTGTAAAAGGAACGGTATGTCCTGTCTGTGCAGATCGGGCGGTTATGACAGGGTATAATGATTTAGCAACGACGGATACACATCTTCTTTCGGAATGGGATTACGAGAGGAACAAAGATATTTTCCCAAACAAAATATCAAGGAATTCAATGCAGAGTGTATGGTGGAAGTGTTCGCTCGGACACTCGTGGAAGGCAAAAATTTCAGAAAGAGCGATTGAGGGAAAAGGCTGTAAGGTGTGTGAAAAAGACTATCTGACGGTTTTTCCAAAGCTGGCGGTTATGTATTATGCAGCGAAGAAGCACATAAAGGTACAGATGGATACGGATAAGATTATCGGCATACCTCTTGAAATATATTTACCTGAAGAAAAAGCAGCGATTGAAACGGTTAGTCGGACAGAGAATGTAGAAACCTTGAAAGCATATCTGTGCCGGAAGCGGGAGATCAAACTGATTAAAATCCCATATACATTAGGAAACAGCGAAATAGACTTCGCTATGAAAATCAAAAAAGCGTTTCGCAGCTTACATATTTTCATAACCTCGAATGAAGATGAGGATACAGTGTTTATCCGGCAGAGGTTTTTTGAATGGAGAAAAGGACAGATAAAATAAAGGAGACGATTTGATGAAAGACAGACAATTTCATATCTATCTTGATGACGAGGAGTACGGACAGGTTTTGCAGGCGTTAATCGCCCTTAAAAATAATCTGATAGCACAAGGCAGATATACGGACGCAGTAGATGATGTCCTTATCAAATTTACAAAAGCACGAAAGAAAAAGATGACCGTGCAATACATCTGAATAAAACCGCAGTTATGCCGCTTGTTTCTTTACGGAGAAGCAGGCGGCTTTTTTGCGTTTTTAGGGCAATTTTCAAGGTCAAAAAATTTTTTTCAAATTTTTTTCGGAAAAGGGGCGATTTTGGGTGTGCATTTTGCCCCCCTTTGTCCAAATGAGTGAAGGGGTTATTTTCCCGCAGGGGATTTCCCCCTTCAAAGTACCTTGAAAATTGAATAGACAGGCGCTAAGGACATTAGTTCTGATGAATAGCCCGAAGGTGGGTACGCCGTGACTTTTCCTATTGATATACGGAGAACGAGCGAGAATCCCCGACCTGAAATTCAGCTTGCTACTGAAACGGCAATGACAGTCAGAATGATAATGATACTTCTCTACGGAGCTGGCGGAGTACCCGGCAGAGGTGAGATTCCTATGATACGGTTTCGCAAACCGTAACCTTAGTGCTTCCCGTACAAAGCAAATCGCTTTCCGCAGGGGGTGTTGAGAACAAATGCTGCGGTCTTTACATAGCCGCCTCTTATTGAGGCAGGCTGTGAAATCTATGAAAGGAGGTAAAGCCGGAGATGTCAAACTGCAAGACGATTGCGGTATGCAATCAAAAAGGCGGTGTGGGCAAGACCACGACTACGGTTAATTTAGGCATTGGACTTGCTATGCAAGGGAAAAAGGTGCTTCTGATTGACGCTGATCCGCAGGGAGATTTAACGACCTGTCTCGGCTGGAGGGATAGCGACAGCCTTTCCGTAACGCTGACAGAGAAGCTTCAGGCAATCATATCGGAGCAGGAGCAAAATCCCTTTGACGGTATCCTGCAACATAAAGAGAAGGTAGACCTTGTACCGTCCAATCTCAGCCTATCGTCATTGGAAATGACGCTTGTAACGGCGATGAGCCGAGAAAGCGTCCTGAAGAATTATCTGAGCCTTGTAAAAGACAAGTACGATTATGTCCTTATTGACTGTATGCCGAGCTTGGGTATGATTACCTTTAACGCTCTAACGGCGGCGGACAGCGTGATTATCCCCGTTCAGGCGCAGTATCTTCCCGCTAAGGGAATGACGCAGCTTTTGGGGACGATTGCGAAAGTGAGGAAACATACAAACGCCGATTTGAAAATCGACGGTATTCTTCTGACGCTTGTGGACGGAAGGACAAATCTTGCGAAAAGCACAGTGGAAGCGCTCAGGGAGAATTTCGGCAGCCATATCAGGATATATAGATCAATGATTCCGGCAGCCGTAAAAGCCGCAGAGGTATCTTCTAAAGGGACAAGTATCTACGCCTATGAGCCGAACAGTCCGGTGTCTAAGGCTTACGCCAGTTTCACAAAGGAGGTGTTAGCCGATGGCAGGCAGAAAGAGCGACTTCACGCTGCCCACGAACACGCTCGATGAATTGTTTTCCTCTCAGGAGGAAAGGGACGAAGCGAAGCTGTCAAAAATCAGGGATATTCCGCTTGAGGAAATCGACGATTTCCCCGATCACCCGTTTCAGGTGCGGGAAGATGAGGATATGTTTCAGCTTGTGGAAAGTATCAAAGAGCGTGGCGTGATTACTCCCGCTACCGTAAGGCAGAAGGAGGACGGAAGATACGAGCTTATTTCAGGACACAGGCGAAAAAGGGCTTGCGAGCTTGCCGGATTTGAAACGCTCAGATGTGAGGTGGTAGACCTCGACCGTGATGAAGCTACGATTTTAATGGTCGAAAGCAACTTTCAACGGTCGCAGATACTTCCCTCGGAGAAAGCTCACGCATATAAAATGCGGCTGGACGCTATGAAAAGACAGGCAGGCAGACCGAGTAAAAATAATTCTGCAACACTGTTGCAGAATTTCGGTGGCAAGACCACTCGTGAAATTATTGCCGCAGAAAGCGGCGAAAGTCACGAACAAGTCCGAAAATATATCCGCCTTACAAACCTTGTTCCCGAACTGCTTGAATTTGTGGACGAGGGCAGGATTAAAATGCGCCCCGCCGTTGAGCTGTCCTATCTGAACGAGGACTGCCAGAGGGATTTGGTGGACGAAATCGACCTAAACGACTGTACCCCGTCCCACGATCAGGCAATCCGTATGCGGAAGTTTTTTGAAGAAGGCAAGCTGACTACGGAGGCGATCTCTGCGATTATGAGCGAGGAAAAGCCGAATCAGCGTGAGAAGATTGTTTTGCGTGGGGACAGGGTGCGAAGCCTGATCCCGAAAAATATCCCCATCAACCAAACGGAGGAGTATGTCTGCAAGGCGCTGGAGCATTACAACAAGTTTCTGCGTAACCGTGCCGAGCGTGACAGCAGGTAAGGCGGAGTGCGTTTTTTTCTTCCCCTTCCTCACACTCCAACCCCTGAAACTACCTGACTATCCGAAAGAATAAATCTATCTCTCCTGATTACAGCTATCTCACCTAACTCAATCTATCTCAGGAAAACGCACCATTCCAAAACACAGGAGGTATGCCCTATGATGTAAGATTACCCTTTGTTTCACACCTTTGCCTGAAACGCTGTTTCGCATTACAATGGCGGCAGAAAAGGAGTGAAGCGCAATGAAAATCAAAACAATCGCTTTTTTAACGGCTCTTTTGCTGGTCGTGCTTGCAGGCTGCAACAATGCCCCGCTGAATGAAGATAAGCCGCAGCCGTTTTCTTTTTCGGAGAGTGTTCAAAGCACCCCTGAATCCGAAGCGCCTGCGGGAGAGGAAAGCAAGGAGGTTGAAACAACGCCTGAAGCCGTGCAGGAAGAAACGACGGAAAAGCAGGAAGAAACGACGAAAACGGATACGGTCTGCACCGAACAGCCTCAGACTGTTTCTGAAACCGGGCAGGCGGCACAGCCCGCCGAACAACCCGATAAAGCGGACAAAACCGAACATTCCGTATCCACACCGCAGCCGGATATTCCACAAGAAAGCGAAACGCCTGCGCCGCCTGAAACGGAAGAAACACCGAGCGAAACTAAAACTGACTTTGACATTGACTACTGGATTTCCTTTGCAAAAGGCTACGCTCAGAGCGTGGGACTTCTGTTAGACAGCGAGGCAATTTACTGTTGGGATAATCCGATCCGTGCCGGAGCGCACTGCAAATATCTTGAAAGGGATATTCACAGCCGCTTGGATCGGTACAAGGCTGACGAAGAAATCACAGCCGTATGGATTTGGGCGGAGGAAGTCTCTGACGGACTTTACGACATCTATATCGGCTACGCTTAAATTAAATATTCCATTTTGAGGACGCACCGAAAAAACGGTGCGTTTTTTCATTTCAAGGAGGATTTCAGATGAAAATTAAGAAACCAAAACGCATTATGTCGCTGTTTCTTGCGGCGCTGATGTGCGTGACTTCCCTTGTAGGGATTGGTACGACCGCCTATGCCGCAGAGGAAACGGACGATGTGTACCTTATCTCGTATCCCCGTGACGGGGACTCGAATTACAACGCCGAATGGGGACACGGAAGCCTTACCTTTATGAACGGCTGGAAAACAGGCAATTCCCGTTATACAACCGTCCGTGCGATGGGATCATATACGGGAAATATCTGCTACTGTATTGAGATCGGCGTCCCGCAGCAGACCGGAGACAGCTTTACCAAAAAGGGCGAGGATTTTTGGGACAACTACCCTTCGTCCTATAACAGCACCATTTCTCCTGACGATATTAAGCTGTTCATCGGTCGTATCTTCCAGTACGGCTACACGGGAACCATCTCAACCTCGTGGCGTTCTCAGAACGAGGGCGGCGATAAGCTGGCTCACGCAGTCGCTACACAGCTTCTCATTTGGGAAACCGTGATCGGTGAGCGTGACGAGAACTTCAACAAGGTCAGCACAGGCGGCAAGGACGCTGTTCTGGATCAGATCAGTCCTAACCACCCTCTTTACGACAAGATTATGAGCTACTACAACTCAATGGCGGCAAGTGTGCAGAAGCATTCCAAGCTGCCGAGCTTCCTTTCCAAAACACCGGGGAGCGCACAGGAAATCGAGCTTGAATGGGATGGCTCTAAGTACACGGTTACGCTGACGGACAGCAACAATGTCCTTTCGGGATATAAGTTTTCGTCCAATGATTCGGGCGTTCAGTTCTCCGTAAGCGGAAACAAGCTGACGATTACTGCCGAGAAAGCGCCGAGCGACGGGCTGACGATTACCGCAGAGAAAACGGCGCAGAGAAAAGGCGTTATCACTTGGACGGACGGTATCTATGGACCAAACGGCGGTGTGCAGGATACCGTAACCTACGCTCAGACGGTCAATGATCCGGTTAAGGGATTTCTTAAATCAAAGGTTTCCTACGGCTCGGCGAAGATCGTCAAAACCAGCGAGGACGGAAAAGTTGATGGTATCTCCTTCCGTATTCAGGGCAACGGCATTGATAAAACCGTTAAGACAGAAAACGGCGGTCAGATTCAGGTCGATAACCTAATGCCCGGAGTATATACCGTAACCGAGCAGGAATATGACAGATACGAGCCGCAGGAGTCCCGCAGAGTAACCGTAGTTGCGGGGCAGGTTGCGACCGTCAACTTCAACAATACCCTGAAGCGTGGCGATATTGAGGTTATCAAATCCTCGGAGGATAACTTCAATGAGGGCGTGACCTTCCACCTTTACGGCACATCGCTCTCCGGCATTGCCGTGGACGAGTATGCGGTTACGGATAAAAACGGTGTGGCGACCTTTGAAGATGTGCTGATCAGCGGCACAACGCCGTACACCATTGAGGAAGTGGATACCGCAATCCGTTATGTCATTCCCGCAGATCAGAGCGCACCCGTCAAGTGGAACGAGGTCACTACCCGCAATTTCACGAATATCCTGAAGAAGTTTACCGTTACCGTGACCAAGAGCGACGCTGAGACGGGAACGGCTCAGGGAAACGCCTCTCTTGCGGGAGCAAAATACGGGATTTTCAAGGGCGAACAGCTCATTGATGAATACTATACCGATGAAAACGGTCAGTTTACCACAAAAGAATATATCTGCGGTGCGGACTGGACAATCAAGGAACTGGAGCCGAGTGAGGGCTATTTGCTCGATCCGACCGTCCATAAGGTCGGCGCAGAGCCGGAGCTTTATACCATTGAGCATAACCAGACCGCAAATGATGTAACGGAACAGGTCATCAAGGGCAATATCGCCATTATCAAACATACGGACGATGGCGAGACGCAGATTGAAACGCCCGAAGAAGGCGCAGTTTTTGAAGTGTATCTCAAGTCCGCAGGCTCTTTTGCGAACGCAAAGGAATCCGAGCGTGATACGCTCATCTGCGATGAGAACGGCTTTGCACAGACAAAGGATATGCCTTACGGCACATATACCGTCCATCAGGTATCCGGCTGGGAAGGCAGGGAGCTGATGGATGATTTTGATGTGTTCATCGCAAAGGACGCCCAGACTTACCGCTATTTGATTAACAACAGCAATTTTGAAAGCTATATCCAAGTAGTCAAGGTGGACGCAGAAACGGGCAAGACCATTCCCTATGCGGGTGCAGGATTCCAGATTTACGATCCGTCCGGCAATCTCATCACGATGGAGTTTACCTATCCTACCCCGACAACCGTTGACACTTTCTATACCGACGCTAACGGCTCGCTCGTAACGCCGGAAAAGCTGCCATACGGTCAGGGCTACTCTATCGTTGAGGTACAGAGTCCTTATGGATATGTCCTTGATTCCACACCCGTCTATTTTGATGTAACGGAAGAAAATTCTTCTGAGGAAAGCGGGGTAACAGTGATTAAAGTTGAAAAGACCAATATGCCGCAGAAAGGCACGATCAGCATTGAAAAGACGGGCGAGGTATTCTTCGGCGTTTTGGTAAGCGGCGGGACAGATGAAAACGGGCAGGAGCTTCCCGTTATCTATCAACCGATCTATGAAACACAGGGGCTTCCCGATACCGTTTATGAAATCCGTGCCGCCGAAGATGTGGTAACGCCAGACGGTACGCTGAGGTACAGCAAGGGCGAGCTGGTCGATACGGTTACGACCGATGAAACCGGCTTTGCAAAAAGCAAGGAACTCTATCTCGGAAAATATGAGGTAAAAGAGGTCAAGGCAGGCTATGGAATGGTGCTGAGCAGTGAAGTCCATACCGTAGAACTCATTTACGCCGGACAGGATGTAGCCGTGACTGAAACGGCGACTTCCTTCGTCAATGAACGGCAGAAGGTTGAGGTCAGCCTTGAAAAAGCGCTGGAGACAAACGAGCTGTTTGGTATCGGCAATAACGGAGAAATCAAAAATATCAGCTTCGGCTTGTTCGCCGATGAGGAGCTTGTATCCGCAAGCGGCACTTCCATTCCGAAAGACGGTCTGCTTGAAATCATCACGCTTGATGAAAACGGCAGGGCGACCGTAGGGACTGACCTGCCTTTGGGCAGCTATTATGTCAAAGAACTGGCGACAGACGAGCATTATCAGCTCAACGGCGAAAAATATCCCGTTGTATTTGAATATGCAGGACAGGAAACTGCAACGGTAGCGATTGCAGTGAATAATGGCGAGCCGATGGAAAACAAGCTGATCTACGGATCGGTTTCCGGCAAAAAGGTTGATGAGAACGGCGAGGGACTCGGCGGTGCGCTCATTGGTCTGTTTAAGAGCGATGATGTGGAGTTTACCGAAGAAAACGCCCTGATGACCGCCGTATCCGGCGACGATGGCAGCTTCTCCTTTGAGAATGTGCCTTACGGAAACTGGTATATCCGTGAGATCAAGCAGCCGACCGGATTCGTGCTTGACGATACCGTCTATGATGTGAATATCTCAGAGAATGAGCAAGTCGTTGAGATTGAAATCGTCAATGAGCTGGTGCGTGGCAATATCGCTCTTACGAAGGTGGACGCTGAATATACCGATACGAAGCTGACGGGCGCTGTGTTTGAGGTCTATAAGGACTCCAACGACAACGGCGAGCTGGACAGCGAGGACGAACTGATCGGCACACTGACCGAAAAAGAAATCGGGCAGTATGAAATGAACGATCTGCTCTATGGGCGCTACTTCATTTTGGAATCAGCAAGCCCGGATTCGTATATCCGTGACGAGGGCGTGTATGAGGTATTTATCGACACGGACGGTAAGACCTATCAGGTGGAAAACACAGAGGGCAAAGGCTTCGCAAACGAGCCTATGCGTGGAAACCTGAAAATCGTGAAAACATCGTCTGACGGAAAGGTGGAAGGCTTTGCTTTCCGCATTACCGGAGCAAACGGCTATGATGTTACCCTTGAAACAGACGAAAACGGCGAGATTTTCCTTGAAGGACTGCGGATCGGCGAGTACAAGATTTCCGAAGTGAACAATTCGGCTTCCGCTATGTATATCCTGCCTGCCGACAAGGAGGCTGCGGTACAGACAGGCTCTACCACGGTCGTTGAAATGCACAACGAGCTGAGAGATACGCCGAAAACCGGAGATGACAGCAAGCTCGGTCTTTGGCTTGTCCTTGCGGGTGTGTCGGTAGCAGGCATTGCGGCTTGCGGTATCATCGGCTTTAAGAAAAAGAAGAAGGAGGATAACTAATGGAACTGAAAGCGATTATCGGAATTGCTCTGGTCGTCTTTATCGTAGGCGGCTTTATCTTTTTGCAGATCCGTAACAGAAAGAAAAAGTAAGAACTTCTGCGGGGGCGGGGCTTAAAAACTCCGCCCCTTTTTCTATTTTGGGAGGCTTAAATGAGAAACCTGAAAACGATTGAAAACCGAGTGCTTGCGGTGTTAAAGGAACACCCCGAAGCACGAAATGACGATATGAAGCTGTATCTGCTCGTCAGCAAGGCGTGTATTTATGATACCCACGGTATCAGCCATTTCAGCTTTGAAGATGTGATGAGCAATTATAAGGCTTACGGTATCCCCTGCTTTGAGAGTATCCGAAGGACAAGACAGAAGATTCAGGCAAAATATCCTGAACTCGGCTGCTCCCCCGAAGTACGCAGGGCAAGACACAAAATGCAGCGTGTCTATTCCGACTACGCTAAAAGCTAAGATGGGAGGTAAAAGAAAATGGCAGCGAAGAAAAGCGCAAACACCGCTTTGCAGCAGAAAGTAAAGGTGCTGGCGAAGCTCTATGATTCCGGCTGTAAAACCGAAAAGGATTTGAAGGCGCTGAGCCTGCAAAGCATTTTGAAAATTCCCGATATATCCGTTTCCGATATGACGGTTATCACAGAGCTTCAGGAGCAGATCGCAAAAAACAGGCTCTTTTCCTATTTGGGAGGCGCTGATGATGAGCAGAAGTCAGAGGAAAACACGATTTAGGCAAAGGAAAGGAGCAGACAGAAATGGCTTTTACAATCCGACCGCTTCATACGGACGAGCAGAAATACACTTACAGGCAGAGTACGCAGATCGAGGGACAGACCGGAAGTATCGGGTATCTTCGTGGCGATTTCGGCGCAGGCGGCAAAGAGTTCTTTTCCTCTTGGTTTGATCACAGGCGGGATTTGAAAACGGACGAGTTCAAAAGCGAGCTGGACGAGGTTATCAACGCCCTGCGTTCGGAAGAATACGGGCTGTTAAAGAGCCGCACGACTATGGCGCAGTATGCGGCGAAATATCCCGACAGCGCCTTTCAGGGCAACTATGCGACCGAGTACGGTTTCCGTGCCGATACCGAAAAACACAGCTTCCTGATACGGTGTAATCCTGCCCGTGGGGACTACAATTTTTACTGCTACTGCTATGTGCGGGAATGGCTTGACCGCCATATGGAAAAGGCGAGCCGTGGAATCCGCTTTATCACGCCGGATTACAAAGAAAAATTCAAAATCCCCGATGGAGATAAAATCAGGATCACTTTAAGCGACGGGGAACAGCTTGACCGCACCTGCCGATATATTGACGACTATCATTTAGAGGTTGGCAGCAACCTCTACCATATCTGCGAGTTTGCCGAGCGGATGGAGCAAAACGGCAATACCGTGATTCCGCTCCGTTCTTCTCTGCCGGAGCAGTGCTATGTGTTCGTGCAGACGGAAAACTGCGTCGGCATTGTCAAAAAGGGCGAAAGCGGATTTTACCGCACGGATATTCAGGGCGGCAAGCCCAGTGAAACAAACGCCCTTGTGAATGAGATGAACAAAAAGCTCGGCTTGTCAAAAGGTCAGGCAGAGGCGATGAAGGCAGGTTCAATGTTTGGTTGGGATACCCCTGCCGCCGATCCGAAAAGCTATGATAAAAACGGTATCCCCGTAAGACCGAAACAGAAAGACTATGAAAGATAGGAGGTGCATAACCGATGGCACGAAAGTACGACCTGATTTCCGAGCTGTACCGCCGTACCGCACACGCTGTTGTGTCCGATGTTCAGAACTGGCAAGCCTTTTTGCGCTGCGCCTGCCGGAACTATCGTCTGCGCTTTGACGAGCAGCTTCTCATCTACGCCCAAAGACCGGACGCAACGGCAGTGCTGGAGATCGAGCGCTGGAACGACAAATTCGGGCGTTGGGTAAACCGTGGCGCAAAGGGTATCGCCGTATTTGAGGACGCCGACCGGAGCAGGCAGCGCTTAACCCATTACTTCGATATTTCCGATACCCACGCAAGCCGCTACTCCCGCCCCGTTCCGATTTGGGATATGAAGCCGGAATATACGGACGATGTGATCGAATCCCTTGAAAACACCTTCGGCGAGCTGGAAAACAGGGAAAGCCTTGCGGACGCAGTTCTGAGCGCCGCTAAAAACGCCGTGGAGGATAATATCCCCGACTATCTGGGCGATCTGATGTATGCCGCAGATGACAGCTTCCTCTACGGTCTTTCGGAAGATATGATTACCGCTATGTATAAGAAAGCGGTAACAAACAGCGTGGCGTATATGATGATGACAAGGCTTGGGATAGATACCGAGCCGTTTTTTGAAGCGGAGGATTTCTCTGTCATTACAAATTTCAATACGCCGGAAGCCTTAAACGCCCTCGGTATTGCGTCAAGCGATATTGCGGAGATGGGGCTTGGGGAAATCTCCCGTACTGTTCTTGCCCTTGAAAGGCAAAATCGCATCATTGCGGACAGAGAGAAACCGGAATACAATAAGGCTGAAAATAAGAGCGAAAGGAGCTTTGAAAATGAACGAGCTGACTTATACAATGCAGGGCGATTACAATCTTCCCGATCTGACAATGCCGGAGCAGCCGGAGGTAACTTTGGGCAGGTACGCTCAGATGAGACGGAAATTTCTCAAAGAACATCACAAAATCCGGTATTACAATCTTCTGACGAGCTGCACCCTGACACAGCATTTGGCGGAAACAGAGCAGACAGCGATGAAGCTGGAAGAAACCCTGATGAAGCAGATGGCGGTGCAGGAGGGCTTGACCGAGAGCCTGAAAGCAGCGGATATGATGAAGTGGGTGCAGGGAATGAACAATCTGCGGAACAGAGTGCAGGAAATCGTGAAAGCGGAGGTCATCTTCGCTTAGATTACTACGACCGAAGCAACGAAGATAAGAGCCTGCCGTTTTTCGGCGGGGACGATACCATTCGTGAAATCCTCGGTACAACGCCCCACCTGAAAGCCTCGAAAGAGGAAATTCGTGCTTTCTATGAAAGCAATCCCGATAACGCCGCCCGTACCGAATATATCAAGGGTATTTTCAATAACGATTATACTGAACTGATTTTGAGCGACGGGCGGCGAGTCGGGTACAAAACTTGGCAGAATGTGCTTCAGCTTTGGGAGGGTAGCTATCTGTCCCGCACAAAGCAGAGCTTCTATGATTGGGGCGTAATCGCACAGCATTTTGAAGCAATGCGGCTGCTCGGCGAATTGCAGGATACGATGAAGCCGTTACCTTCCGTAGATGGACAACTGAACTTTTTGGATATGCAGGCAGAGGAAAAAACCTCTGCTTTTTCTTTTTCTCAGGAGATTATCGACGCTGTTCTCACCCGTGGGAGCGGCATATCTGAGGGAAAGTTCCGTATCTATGAGCAGTTTGAAAAAAGCTTGTCCACAAAGGAAAACGCCGATTTTCTGAAAGACGAATACGGTTGGGGCGGCGCTTATCCTGTTATTGTCGGCGCAGGCATTGACGAGCAGCACGACGGGAAAGGCATTTTGATCTCAAAAGGCATTGGGGACGATAAGCCGCATATCCGGCTGAATTGGAATCAGGTAGAGAAGCGGATTGCCGAACTGATACGCCTCGACCGTTATCTCAATCCAAAGGAAAAAGAGATTTACCCGCAGTGGCTTGAAAAGCAGGAGGAACGCCGAGCCGAACTTGCCGAAGAACAGAAAAACCGTGAAATCCTCTCCACTGCTCCACCCGAACGGGAATCGGTGCAGGCGGCTGAAAACGAGCCGCAGCAGGAGGCGCAGTATGCCTATCATCTCGGCGATACGGTATATATCGGCGCTGACGAATACGAAATTCTTGCTTTTGATGATAAGCGTGTCGTTCTTCACGATATGCAGTATCCGCTGTTTCAAAAGGAATTGGAGAGAGCAGAGTTTGACAGCAAAGTGCGGGAAAACCCGATGAACGACCACCTGAAGGTAACGAATCAGGCGGCGGTTGCAGAGCAGCAGCCTCGTTTCAATTCTATCGAGTTTGAAAAGCTCATTCCCCACCATATGCGTTTCAAAGAAACTTCTTTGGTAAACGGCGATGAGATGTATTGGGTAACGCAGGAGATTTTTACTGCCGGGGATTTAAGGAAGTTCCAGCAGGCTGTTCAGAGCTACGACGGGGATATTAAAAAGTTTTATGTTACACCCCGTGATCTAAGCCCGTCCTACTCTTTTGAGGAGGATATGGAAAACAAGGTTTTGGCAGTTGTCACGCCCGACACTATCCTGCAAGACGATTATATTCAGGCTGTCCGAAGCGAAGGACTCGGCGATTACCTTCAGCCGGAGGAAAAAGCTGATCCGGCTGAAGCGCCTGCTTTTGACATTGGTATGGGGTATCTTGGAAACGGTCTTACCGTCTGGAACAGAGCCGTTGAGGAAAACGGCGACTACCAAACGATTGCCCATATCAGCAGCGAGGGCGAAATCCATTACTATGTGGACGGTCTGCCCGAAGATGTAGTGGCAAGGATTGAGCAGGCGGCAGCACGGGAACAGCAAAAATCGTTATTCTCTGCCGCTTATAAAGTCGGCGACAGAGTGTATTTGGACGGAAAGCCTTTTGAAATCACACGGGTAGATGACTGGAATGTGGAGCTGATGGATCGCTCTGTGCAAAATCCGCAGCCCCGTTTGGAGCGCAAGGACAACTTTATGCGGCTTGTTCAGCAGAACGAGCGCAGCAGCTTTACGGACACTTATCGTGCGTACAGCGAAATCAAGAGTGCTAATCCCGACAGCCTTGTTCTGTATCAGATGGGCGATTTCTTTGAAGCCTACGGTGCGGACGCACAGACCGTAAGCGAAGCGCTGGAGCTGAATCTTGCGTCCCGTTCTATCGGCGGCAATCAGCGAACACAGATGTGCGGCTTTCCGGCAAACCGCTTGGAAACCTATGTCAATATGCTGCTTGACCGTGGCTTTGATGTGGCGGTCTGCTCTTTGGAAAGCGGAGAGCGCAGCACCCGAAACATCGTATCGACCAATAAGGAAGATCCGGTGCAGTCGCAGCCGGTCGGCAGGATTGACTATCTGCATACGGACGGGACGGTGCGGGAAAGCGTTGAATATACCAGCCCCTATCAGTTTGAAAAGGATATAAAGGAAGAAAATTACTACGGTGTTCCTTTTACCGTCGTTTTCTATAAGGATAAAGACGGGAACACTATACCGCAGGATTTTATCAGCAGCCTTGATCCGCAACCGAAAGGCGTAGAAATCATTGATTCGCCCTATCTTGCAAACGACAGGGCGGCAGAAAATACGCTCCCGCCCGACGAGAGATTTTTCGTCATTGAAACCGATGATGGTTATGCCATTTGGGACGATTTGACGGAAGCGATCTATATCGACGATGAGGGCGTCAGCGAGGAGTTTAAGAGCGAGTGGCAGGCAAACGACTACTTGGAACAGGTCAAGAAATCTGTTTCCGAACTGGATACGGCAAAAGCGCTCATAGATGAGTATTGCCGTGAGGAGTTTGAGCGTGACGAGGGTGCGGATTACACAGACCTTTCCAATGTGGAGCTTGCTTATACGACAACCGAAGATGATAAGCACGAAATTCAGGCGAGAGTTAATCTTGTGGATTACCGGCTTGAAACCCTTGTAGACGGAAAAGTTATCAGGAGCGAACAGTTTTCTTCTCTTGAAGATATGATCGAAAGGAGTTTGCAGAGCCTTTCCTTTAACGATCTTGTGTATCTGTCTGATGAGGAAATTGAAATAGCAGAACAAAATTCTGTCGAACAGCCTGAGCAGAAAGAAGCCGAGCCATTCACACCTACTTTCAGCCAGCCGAAGCGCTCACGGGTACAGACCTTTGATCTGCACCCTGAAATCCCGCTGTCCGAACGGCACACCTTTGACCTTGCTTCCCACGAAGTTCCGGAAACAGGCAAAAAAGAACGCTTCCGCAGAAATATGGCAGCAATCAATGTGCTGAAGGAATGTGAGTTTGACAATCGCTTTGCAACGCCCGAAGAACAGGAGATACTATCACAGTATGTCGGTTGGGGCGGTATTCCAGAAGCATTTGATGAAAATAATCCCTCGTGGGCGGACGAGTTTATCGAGCTTTATACCGCCCTTTCTCCCGATGAGTATGAAAGCGCAAGGG
This sequence comes from Roseburia sp. CLA-AA-H209, assembly GCF_020687575.1. NCBI lineage: Bacteria > Bacillati > Bacillota > Clostridia > Lachnospirales > Lachnospiraceae > Roseburia > Roseburia sp. CLA-AA-H209. Next base: position 121,170 of record NZ_JAJEQU010000005.1, on the reverse strand, counting down.
CAAGCACCCTGACCGCTTTCTACACCCCGCCCGTTGTCATTTCCTCGATCTACAAGGCAATGGAGCAGATGGGCTTTCGGGAGGGCAATATCTTAGAGCCTTCCTGCGGTATCGGCAACTTTATCGGTATGCTGCCCCAGTCTATGCAGGACAGCAAAATCTACGGCGTGGAGATTGATAAGATTTCGGCGGGTATCGCACAGCAGCTTTATCAGAAAACCTCGATAGCGACGCAGCCGTTTGAGGAAGCAAATATCCCCGACAGCTTTTTTGACGCTGTGATCGGAAATGTGCCTTTCGGCGATATTCGAGTGAATGACAGGAGGTATAACAAGCATAACTTTTTAATCCACGACTACTTTTTTGCGAAGTCCTTAGACAAGCTCAGACCGGGCGGCGTGATGGCGCTTATCACAAGCAAAGGCACAATGGATAAGGAAAATCCAGCCGTGCGGAAGTATATCGCACAGAGAGCCGACCTTCTCGGCGCAATCCGACTGCCGAACAACACCTTTAAGGGAAACGCCGGAACGGAGGTCGTTTCGGATATTTTGATATTACAGAAGCGGGACAGGCTTATTGACCTTGAGCCTGAATGGGTACACCTGAACACCGATGAAAACGGCGTGAAGATGAACGCCTACTTCGTCGATCATCCCGAAATGGTACTTGGTGAATGGAAAACCGTATCCGGCAGATTCGGCGAGGAAGATACCGTTGTCCCTTACGAAAACGCCGACCTTGCCGAGCTTTTGGACGAAGCCATTTCCAATATCCACGCAGAGATTACGGATTACGAGGTGGACGAGGAACTGACCGAAGAAGATAATTCCATTCCCGCCGATCCCGAAGTCCGCAACTTTTCCTATACGGTTGTGGACGATAAAATCTATTACCGTGAAAATTCCCGAATGACGCCGGTGGAGTGTTCCGCTACGGCAGAAAACCGCATTAAGGGTATGATTGTCATTCGAGATTGTGTCCGCAGCCTGATTGAAATGCAGATTGCCGATTATCCCGATTATGAAATCGAAAAGGAACAGCAGAAGCTAAATGCGCTTTACGACACCTTTTCCAAAAAGTACGGGCTGATCAATTCCCGTGCGAATGTGTCCGCTTTTTCGCAGGACAGCTCCTTTGCCCTGCTTTCCGCACTGGAGGTACTGGACGAAAACGGGGAGCTGGAACGCAAGGCGGATATGTTCACGAAGCGGACGATCAAGCCCCATACACCCGTTACCACGGTGGATACCGCCAGCGAAGCGCTTGCTGTATCTATGGGCGAAAAAGCCTGTGTGGATATGGAATATATGTGTTCCCTTACGGGCAAGACCGAGCAGGAAATCTATGAGGAATTAAAGGGCGTTATCTTCCTAAACCCGATGTACGGCTACGGAAACAGCACCGAGCGAAAGTACCTGATGGCAGACGAATATCTTTCCGGCAATGTGAGAGAAAAGCTCGCTTGGGCGAAAAAATCCGCAGAGGTCTACCCCGAAGATTACAAAATCAATGTGGAAGCGCTCGAAAAGGTACAGCCGAAAGACCTGACTGCCAGCGAGATTTTCGTGCAGCTCGGCACGACTTGGCTGCCGGAAGAAATCGCACAGCAGTTTATGTACGAGTTTTTGGATACGCCCAGATATGCACAGTGGAACATCAAAGTCCATTATTCAAAGCTGACAGGCGAATGGAATGTGGAGGGAAAATCCTACGACCGTGGAAACCTGAAAGCCTATAATACCTATGGCACAAAGCGGGTAAACGCCTACAAAATTATCGAAGATACGCTCAATATGAAAGATGTGCGTGTCTTTGACTATATGGAAGATGATGAAGGCAAAAAGAAAGCTGTTCTCAATAAAAAGGAAACGGCTATCGCCCAGTCTAAGCAGGAGCTGATCAAGCAGGGCTTTCAGGATTGGGTATGGCGTGATCCCGCAAGACGGGAAAAGCTGGTGCGGCTGTATAACGACAAGTTCAACAGTATCCGTCCCCGTGAGTATGACGGAAGCCATATCATTTTCAGTGGAATGAATCCCGAAATTGAGCTTCGGGAACATCAGAAAAATGCGGTCGCCCATATCCTTTACGGCAGGAATACCCTCTTAGCACACGCCGTGGGTGCAGGCAAGACCTTTGAAATGACTGCTGCCGCTATGGAATCCAAGCGGCTCGGACTTTGCAATAAATCCCTCTTTGTCGTGCCGAATCACTTGACGGAGCAGTGGGCGGCGGAGTTCTTGCAGCTCTATCCGGCGGCGAATATATTGGTCGCTACGAAGAAAGACTTTGAGATGAAAAACCGAAAACGCTTCTGCGGCAGGATTGCCACGGGCGATTATGACGCTGTGATTATCGGTCACTCGCAGTTTGAAAAAATCCCAATTTCGATTGAACGGCAGAGGGCTGTTTTACAGCAGCAGCTTGACGATATTATCGAAGGGATTGCGGATATAAAGCGAAACCGTGGCGACCGTTTTTCGGTCAAGCAGCTTGAAAAGACGAAAAAATCCCTGCAAACGAAGCTGGAAAAGCTGAACGATCAATCAAGAAAGGATGATGTCGTAACCTTTGAAGAACTTGGTATAGACAGGCTTTTCATAGATGAAAGTCATTATTACAAGAATCTGTATCTTTACACGAAAATGCGGAATGTAGGCGGTATCGCTCAGACGGAAGCGCAGAAATCTTCCGACCTTTTTATGAAATGCCGCTATCTTGATGAGATTACCGGAGGGCGTGGCGTTGTGTTTGCGACGGGTACGCCGATCTCGAACTCAATGGTAGAGCTTTATACGATCCAGCGGTATTTGCAGTACCGGACGCTGCAAGAACACGATTTACAGCACTTTGACGCTTGGGCGTCGATGTTCGGCGAGACGGTCACGGCAGTTGAGCTTACACCCGAAGGAACAGGATACAGAGCGAAAACACGCTTTGCGAAATTCAATAACCTGCCTGAACTGATGGCGATGTTCAAGCAGGTGGCGGACATCAAAACGGCGGATATGCTCGATCTTCCCGTACCGGAAGTGGAGTATCACAACATCGCCGTGAAGCCGTCGCAGGTGCAAAAAGATATGGTCGCCTCTCTCGGCGAACGAGCCGAAAAGATAAGGGGCGGCAATGTGGATTCCAGCGTGGACAATATGCTGAAAGTCACAAACGATGGGCGGAAGCTCGCCCTTGACCAGCGAATGATGAATCCAATGTTACCCGATGAGGAAGGCAGTAAAGTCAACGCCTGCGTAAACGAGGTGTTCCGTATATGGGAGGAAAACAGTGATAAAAAACTGACGCAGCTCCTCTTTTGCGACCTCTCCACTCCAAAGGGTGCAGGCGAGTTTTCCGTCTACACGGATATACGACAGAAGCTGATCGAGCGTGGTATTCCCGAATCGGAAATTAAGTTTATCCACGAGGCGGATACTGAGACGAAAAAGCAGGAGCTGTTCAAAAAAGTGCGCCGTGGCGAAGTGCGAATCCTGATGGGCAGCACGCAGAAAATGGGCGCAGGTACGAATGTGCAGAACAAGATTATTGCTTCCCACGACCTTGACTGCCCGTGGCGACCTGCCGATCTGGAGCAGCGTGCCGGACGGACGGTGCGGCAGGGCAACGAAAACCTGAAGGTCGGTCTGTACCGATATGTTACGGAAGGGACTTTTGACGCATACTGCTGGCAGCTCGTTGAGGGCAAGCAGAAATTCGCAAGTCAGATTATGACAAGCAAATCTCCCGTGCGTTCCTGTGAAGATGTGGACGCTACTGCTCTTTCTTATGCGGAGATCAAAATGCTTGCGGCGGACAATCCGCACATAAAAGAGAAAATGGATTTGGATATTCAGGTGCAGAAGCTGCGCCTTTTGAAGTCCAACTATCTCTCCGAAAAATATGAGCTGGAGGACAAGATCATCAAATACTACCCGACAACAATCGCTCGGACGAAAGAGACGATTGCGGGGCTGGAAAAAGACATATCGCTTGCAAAAGAACACCCGAAGCCTCTGGACGATACCTTTGTAGGGATTGAGGTTAAGGGTGTTTCTTATTCCGAAAAAGCGGAAGGCGGACAGAAAATCATTGACGCCTGCAAGGAAATGACTTCGCCTGATCCCATCCCTCTCGGCAAGTACAGAGGCTTTGATTTGGAGCTTTCCTTTGATACCTTTGAGAAAGCCTATCAGGTAAAAATCAAGGGCAGCCTTTCCCGTTCCGTCTCTTTAGGCACGGACGCTATCGGCAACATTACCCGAATCGACAATGCCATTGAGAAAATCCCTGAACGGCTGGAGGCAAAAAGCAGGGAGCTTTCAACCCTCGAACAGCAATTCGTTACTGCGAAAGCAGAGGTGGAAAAACCGTTTGACAAGGAAGAAGAACTGACCGAAAAGACAAATCGGCTCAATGTCCTTAACGGCTTGCTCAATGTAGACAAGCGGGAAAATGAACTGGTGGACGGTGCGCCGGACGAGGGCGACAGCGTACCCGTTTCAAAGGAAAGAGCTTATGAGCGATAACCTTCTTAGCGGTATGGGAGAAGTCTCATACCGCTTTTACATAGTAAGTTCTCTGAACTGCTGTGTCAGTAAAAATAGAACTGTGGCTTCCTTGTGCGGGCAATGATTTGTCTTTATAATATGAGACATCATATAAAGAAAAGAGGTAAAACCCGATGGAAGAAAACTGTTCTATCAAACTGTTTGAAAGCGATCTTGAAAGTATGCTGTCTCAGGTAATCGCTAAAGCCCGTTCCCGTGATGAGAAATTGAAGGCTGCAAAGGAAAAGGCGGCAAAGATTAAACATCAAAACGAGAAACTCAATGCTGTCTTGGATTTGGAAAAGCCATCTGCTCTTACCGAAGAAGAATGCGAACTTTTAATCCAGTACCTGCTTGCAGAAAACAATGTTGTATTGGAAGAATACCGCATTTGTTATATGCGGGGGCTGATGGACGGAATGGAAATCAAAAAAACAGTAGAATAAAACTTACATAGCCGCTTGGTTTTACAAAAATCAGGCGGCTATATCTATCACGGCAAGGTGGAAAAAGACATAGTGCTGTGATATAATAAAGTGGCTCTTTGAGAGTCAATGTCAAGAAAACTGAGGTTATTTTCCTATGAAAAATATTTTGATTCACGGCTTGGGACAAAACAGTAAGGATTGGGATACCATTAAAAATGAGTTGGAAACGAGGGGAATTTCCTCTGTCGCTCCTGATTTATTTGACCTTGCAAAAGGCAGGAAATTAGACTATCCCACAGTATATCAGGCATTCAGCGAGCTGTGCGAGTCTTACCAAGACAAACTAAATCTTTGCGGGCTTTCCCTCGGCGGTCTGCTTGCGCTCAATTATGCTATCCAGTATCCGAAAAAAATAAACTCTCTTGTTTTGATCGGAACGCCGTTTGAGATACCGAAAGGACTGCTGAAATTTCAAAATATTGTATTTAGATTTATGCCCAAAGCCGTATTTCAGAATATGGGCGTAAGCAAAAAAGATTTTATTCGTTTGAGCAAATCAATGGTTGATCTCAATTTTATGGATTCGGCGACAGCGCTTGATTGTCCCGCCCTTATTCTTTGCGGCGCAAAGGATAAAACGAATATGGAGAGTGCTAAGCGGTTTCACGAAGCAATGAAAAACAGCAAGCTGGTCATTGTGGAAGCTTCCGGTCACGAAGTAAACAAAGATAATCCGAATGAGTTAGTTCGTGTTTTGCAAGACTTTTGGGCAGAGAGGTAGAGATGAGGTTTTTAATAATGAATGAGAGAGAAAGAATTATCCGGTTATGGTTTGATATGTGGCTGAAACAACAGGATTTGGGCATAGATGATATTTTTACAGAAGATGTGGTTTATACGGAAAGCTGGAGTCCAAAATATCAGGATCGCAAAACTGTTAAGCACTGGTTTAATGAGTGGAATACACGGGGAAAAGTCCTTATTTGGGACATTAAGCAGTTTTTCCATAAAGGTAATCAGACTATCGTGGAATGGTACTTCAAAAATGAAATGAACGCTGGAAGCATAGAAGAATTTGACGGCATTTCACTTGTAGAGTGGACGGATGATAACAAAATTAAGTCTTTAAAAGAATTTGGCTGCAACCGTAATAACTATAATCCGTATCAATATGGCGATCAACCTCGATTTAGAGATGAAAAGGCAAATTGGTTTTGATATGTTGATTATCGTGGTAGATTTCCGTCACGAATTTAATAAAGGAAATATGGAGACAGAAAGATGGAATATATAGTAGATGATAAAAAACTGGACGCATTTACCTTTATTGCGTTCGTCAAACAAGTATGGCAAGGCAATTATGATATTGAAAAAACACAGTGTGCATTGTCTCAGACAATCAATATTACTGCTTATGAAAATGAGGCACTGATTGGCTGCTTGCGTATTCTTACAGACGGATATTATTTCGGTACGATTACAGAGTTGCTCGTCCTTCCTGAATATCAAAAACAGGGAGTCGGCAGTAAACTCTTGCAACTTGCAAAGGATAATACCCCTACTATGCTGTATTTTGGAGCGCAGCCGGGGATAGAAAAGTTTTACGAAAAGAATGGTTGCAAAAGAAGCTTGCAATCCTATGTGATCGAAAAGGAACGGTCATAACGAAAATTTACGAGGTGCTTAGTATGGAAGTCAAAAAAATAGATGATACTCAAATTACAAATGCCATTGACTTGATTTGGCAAACTTTTTTACAATTTGAGGCTCCCGATTATTCTGAAGAAGGAGTTAAGTCGTTTCAGGATTTTATTGAGAACAAAGAGATCATCAAAACATTAGAATTTTGGGGCGCTTATGACGAAGAAGAACTAAAGGGAGTTATCGCAACAAACGAAAACCGGAAGCATATCTGTTGCTTTTTTGTGAAAGCACAGTATCAAAGACAAGGCATTGGTAGAAAGTTGTGGGACTTCCTACGAGAAAATAGTTCAAGCAAAACCATTACAGTAAATTCTTCTCCGTATGCAGTTCCGGTCTATCATAAACTGGGTTTCGTAGATACCGATACGGAGCAACTTTCGGATGGTATGCGATATACACCTATGCAATTTATAAAATGAACGATTGGTTTGAAAGAGGTGGTTTGTAGGTGAAGCGTTGTATTGTAGTAACCGAAATAGTCTAAAATAAAATATCAGGAGGTTAATAATGACTATTTCGGAGACAAAAATCTATCCTCGTACCGGGGACAAACAAACGGTATACTTAAAAAGCGTAGTAAAAAATCCTAATATTATTGTTGGCGATTATACGATGTATAATGATTTTGTAAATGCTCCAACGGATTTTGAAAAAAACAATGTTTTGTATCACTATCCAATCAATCACGACAGACTAATTATTGGAAAGTTTTGCTCTATTGCGTGTGGTGCGAAGTTTATTTTCACAAGTGCTAATCACACTTTGAAGTCATTGTCTACTTACCCTTTCCCATTGTTTTTTGAAGAATGGGAACTGGACAAAAGCAATGTGACAGATTCGTGGGATAATAAGGGAGACATTGTTATCGGTAACGATGTATGGATTGGATATGAAGCTGTTATTATGTCCGGTGTTACCATTGGTAACGGAGCAATCGTTGGGACTCGTGCAGTAGTAACGAAAGATGTGCCGCCTTACACGATTGTAGGCGGTATACCCGCACGACAAATCCGAAAGAGATTTTCTGAAGATACCATATCATCATTATTGAGTATTAGATGGTGGGATTGGTCGGATGAAAAAATTAAAAAAAATATTTCCGCCATTCAAACAGGAAGTATTGATGATCTAAAGTAATGGGACTTACCGAATAACAAATACCTTTACATAGCCGCTTGGTTTTTACAAAAAATCAGGCGGCTATATTTTTGTTTAAGGAGGTGTTCGCTTATGGGCGAAACAGACTACAACGCCCTGCTCTACGATAAGATGAAAGCCGAGCAGGACAAGTACAGAGACTGGCTGCTTAATCAGCCGCCGGAGGAAATTTTGAATCATACCTACGAGTACACGATGAGAGAGGACATCGTGATGTGTATGGAAGAACTGGAGCTTTCTCCGAAACAGGCAAAGGCTTTGCTTCGTTCCCCTTGCCCTCTTGACGATGTCTATAAAGAGTTCAGGGACAGAGAAGTGGAGCATATGGATACCATTCGTGATTCCATCGAAACGAGGGCAAATGATGTGCTCAAACGAGACAAAAACAGAGAAAGCAGGTGAGAAAATGGTGTGTAAATTAAAAACAATCCGTGCGGATATGCTGGTGTTGCAGTGCCAGCTTGAAAGAGAATTGATCAGATATGTGAAGCGGTATCTCTGCCAGCCGCAGGTCACAATCATCACAAATGATAAGCAGTTTGCCTTTATGTGCGAGCTGTACGACTATGTGGAGAATACGGAGCTTCCGCCTGAAATGGTAAGTTCCCTTATGAAAACGAAAAATGTCTTGGAGCTGTCTTGGGACGAATGGCTGATGAATGCCGAAGTTGAAGATATGGAAGATTCCATTGAGAAAGTCGCAGAGCTTCTCAGGAAAGGGAAGATCTGATATGCCATATATTCCGCCGGAAGTGGTCGAACAGGCTCGGCAGATCGACCTTTTAACTTATCTAAGAAGGATGGAGCCGGATAATGTTGAACAAGTCAAAGGAACGAGAAATGTATATCGTACCGTTGACCACGACAGCTTAAAGATTTCAAATGGCAAATGGTTTTGGTGGTCGCAAGGTTTCGGCGGCTATACTGCGCTTGACTATCTGATAAAAGTCAGGAACTATTCTTTTATGGACGCAGTGGAAATCCTAACGGGAAAAGAACTGGCAAAGTGGACGCCGCCACCGAAAAAAGAAGAAAAAACTGAGCCGAAGGCACTGCGTTTGCCGGAAAAATATCAAGACAGCAAACGGGTAATGCAGTATCTTTTTGATCGTGGCATTGACTATCAGATTATTCAGGAGTGTATTGCGGACGGTGTGATTTTTGAAAGCAACGGGCGCTATCATAATGCGGTTTTTGTCGGGAAGGACGAAACAGGGACGCTAAAGTATGCCGCCTACCGTGGTTTAGGAAGCAGCACCTTTAAGGGAGACGCATACGGAAGCGACAAGCAATATTCCTTTCGCCTGCTTGCAAAAGAGCCTTGCCAGTCGGTGCATTTATTTGAAGCCGCCATTGATTTGCTGTCCTATGCCACTTTGCTGAAAGCTCAGGGTAAGGACTATAAATCGGAAAATCTGCTCTCTCTTTCGGGTGTGTATCAGCCGAAGAAAGAGAGCAAAGACAGTAAAATTCCGATTGCGCTTTCCGTTTTCCTTGAGAAAAATCCGCTTATCAAGACGATTCATTTGCATTTGGACAATGACAAAACGGGAAGGCTCTGTACCAAAACCTTAAAAGAGCTGCTCGGAAATAAGTATGAAGTCTTTGACGAGCCGCCGAAGAAAGGCAAGGACTATAACGATTACCTCTGCATACAGCTTGGAATCTACAAATCCAAAGAAAGGAGCTATGAGCGTTGAATGTACGAATTTATCAGATCAATATGAAGCGTGACGCCAACAATGTCGCCTTTATGAATTACGAGAGCCTTCCAAAATTTCAGGGCAGCTCAGAAATCGACAGCAGCCTCTATGATAAGGTGTTCGAGGGAGAAGTAAACTGCTTCACGCTGGAAAAACTCTATGAGATTTTCAATCTTAAACACCCCGCAGGATATAAAGGGCGGTCGATGTCCGTATCCGATGTGGTGGAGATCATTGACGGGAATACCGGAAAAAGCTACTTCCACTTTTGCGACAGCTTCGGTTTTCAGAAGGTCGATTTTGATCCGGAAAAGACGCAGGTCAGCGACCGCTTCCTATCGCTTGCCGAGCAGGAGAAAATCTCTGTCCTGCTCGTTCCGGTCGGCAAATCTCCGATTGTGAAAGAGATACCGAACACCTATGAAGCGATGAAAGAACTGGTCGGCGGGGGCGGTTTAGACGAGTATATGCCCTTTGAAGATGACGCCGCTATCGTCTGCAACCGTGACGGGAAGCAGGAAAAGCTGCCGATGAATCGGGCGGTCTACCAGCCGCCGAAGCGCACACAGATGAGTTACAGCGACCTGAAATCCCTTTTTCGGGAAGCGGAAAACAACAGACAGCACCTTACCGCACATATCGTTTTTACCGCCGATACCTTCAAAAAACCGTACAGCGAATTTGAACGGACTTATGAAGTAAGCTCGGACAACAAGGCATTCCAGTCCCGTATGGGCGGCTATTCCATCTACGGCGCTTCTTTGGACGGTGTTGATCCGTGCCTGAGAATGGAGGGATTGATGGCGGACGAAATGGGCGGTAAGGACGGTTGGAAAATTGAAAAATGCTTCTTAATGGAAGATTCAAGAGAGGTCGCCGACATCATTCACGGCGATTTTTTTATTGCCCGTTCCAATGTCGTCGATGAGAAATACAGCAGCTTATCGAGCGAACAACTACTGAAATACAAACGGCTTTTTCGGTATCCTGAGCGATTCCACGAAACCGCACACGGGATTGAGATCGAGCCGTTTAAGCCCAACAGGGCGGACAAAGAACGATAAATATCAGGAAAAACGGGGCAGCCCGACAGGTCTGCGTTAGCTTAGCGAGCAGACTGTTTTTACTCCTATCGGGCAAAAACAGTAAAAGCTCGTTAGGGGCTGCCCCTAATACCCCAATACAGGAAAGGATTTTGACTATGCACGAATTTCTATTCTTTATGATAGGCTTCCTGCTCGGTGGCGTTATCGGCGTAATGATTATGTGTCTTATGCAGATCAACCGAATCAGCCGCACACCAAATATCCGAAAGGAGGACGAGGAACTGTGAAACGAACAGTCAAAAAACAGTTTTGGTTTTCAAAGGCGGAAGCACAGGACTTGCAGAAGAAAGCAAAGAAAGCCTGCCTGACCGAAGCGGCGCTGATTCGACTGCTGCTTCGTGGCTATGAGCCGAGAGAAAAACCGGACGAGAGATTTTATGACGCTATGCGGGAGCTTTCCGCTATCGGCAACAACATCAATCAGCTCGCCATTAAAGCGAACGCCCTCGGCTTTGTGGATTCGCAAATGCTGAAGAACGAGGCGCTGAGGTGGCACAAGTTTCAGGCGGCGATTGAGCGTGAATTTCTGCGCCCTGAAAAAAGCGGATTGAAATGGCAGTAACAAAGCTTTGGAAGGTAAGCGTCCGGCTCGGTCAGGTACTGGACTATACGACCAATCCTGAAAAGACCGCCAACCCCGAATATTCTGCCGAAGATTATCAGGCGCTCAAAGATGTGCTTGCCTATGCGAAGGACGAGGAGAAAACGGAACACGAGTTTTTCTGTGACGGGATCAACTGCAATGTGGCGATGGCTCGTGACCAGTTCATTACCGTCAAGGAACAGTTCGGCAAGACGGACGGGATTCAGGCGTATCACGGGTATCTAAGCTTTAAGGAAAACGAGGTCACGCCCGAACAGGCGCAGCAGATCGGAATGGAGTTTGCAAGAAAGATGTGGGGCAAGCGGTTTCAGGTGGTCGTTACTACCCATCTGAACACGAAACATCTCCACTGCCATTTTGTCATCAACTCCGTTTCCTTTGCCGATGGGAAGCGGCTGAAAGACAAAGAAAAGTCTTGGTACTACTTCCGCCATATCGCCGATGAGATCTGCTTGGAACATAAGCTGTCCATTGTAGAAAAGCCGGAGCTGCACAGATCGCCCGCCTATCTTACGATGAAGGACGAGGCGGGTATGCCTACCCGATACAACAACGCAAAAAAAGCGATTGACGAGGCGATTGCGATGAGCCGCAACCTGCGGCAGTTCCAATATGAACTGGGCGTGATGGGCTACCACTCAAATTTCAGTCCCAACCGCAAGTATGCGACGGTTACACCCAAGGGCAGCGAAAAGCCGATACGGACTTACCGGCTCGGCGAGGAATACACCAAAGAGAAAATCCTTGAAAGGCTGATTGCTAATCGGGATAATATTGTGTTCAAGCCGTTCCAGCCAAAGACCTATATTGTCCGGCAGTACCGCCTGCCCACAAGAGAAAGCAAAATCCAAAAGGTCGGCGGTCTGTATGGCTTGTATCTCTACTACTGCTATCGGCTCGGCTACCTTCCGAAGCACAATCAGAAACAACAGAATACGGCGAGGCTTCACTATCTTCTCAAAGACGATCTGATGAAGATGGACGAACTCACCAAACAGGTAACGCTGCTCGGCAAGCACCAGATCGGTACGGACGAGCAGCTTTTTTCATATAAGCGGTCGGTTGAGGACGAAATCAAAACCCTTACCGCCGACAGAACACATCTCCGAAATGAAATACGAAAGGTAGATATATCAGATGAACGGCTGTCGGCGGCAAAGATGAAAATTTCAGCTATCTCCGAACGCTTGAAAGAGCTTCGCAAAGAAGTAAAGCTCTGCGACGGGATTGCGAAGCGGTCAGGCGTAATTGCCGATACCCTTTCGCAAGTGAAAGCAGAGGAAGAAAAATCTCAAAGAAAGGAGTCCCGAAACTATGAACAACGGCGGTGACGCAGCAGAACAAATCGTCAGGCTGTCGCTTGAAGGATTTGAAGTGGCTGTCCGGCTCACAGGCTCGGCGGCGAAGAATATCGCTATTCTGTTAGCTTCCGTGCTGAAGCAGGAGATCAGCCAGTCGAATAAGACACGGGGGAAAGCACGGCTTACCAATATGATTAAGTCCGGCAAGGAACTGAAGGTCTTTTCGTTCCAGCAGAAAGACCTGCCGAAGTTTACCGAACAGGCAAAACGATACGGCGTCCTTTACTGCGTTCTGCGTGATAAAAATACCAAGAGCGATACGGCGATGGTCGATATTATCGCCCGTGCGGAGGACGCTGCGAAAATCCAGCGTATTTCCGACCGCTTTGAACTTGGTAAAGTCGATAAGGCTTCCATTGTTTCCGAAGCGGAAAAAGATGTGGCAGACCGTGAAGCGGTTGCCAATGAAGTGCCTACGAAATCAAGGGGCGAGATCATCGTGGAGGAAGCGATGGGAAAGCCAATGCAGAAGGAGGGAAATTCCCACCAAAACCCCTCGGTCGCAAAGACGGACAAAAGCCCTCTGTCCGAGCGAGACTTAGAAACGACAGGTACGCACACTGATAAGGGTGTCGCAAAGGCAGCGGATAAGAAGCCTTCGGTCAAGGAAAAGCTCGACCGATACAAGGCGGCTGCCAAAGCGGAAAAGGAAGCAGAGCGTACTGTGCCGGAGGCTTCCAAAGAGAAGCCGAAAACCCCTGAAGCCAATCGGCAAACCGTTCACAGGCAGCCGAAGAAATCCAAGAAGTCGAAAGAGAGGTGAGCGAAATGGATCAACTAAAGGAACACCCGCAGATCGTGGAACTTTTAGACACGCTCGATAAAAACGGCTTGATGAAAGAGAAAAACGAGGTGCAGTCGCTGGTAAGTTATATCGGCGGTATGGAAGAAACGCTGACAGGAATGCTCGGCGAGCTTCAGGATATGCGCCGTGAAATCAATCTGATCCACAACAACACGCTGCGGAGCAAGTGCCATACCCTTGTGGAAAAAACGGAGAGCAAAATCCGTCAGGGATTTTCCGCAGTCAAAAAGATGAAGGATAATCTGATCCAGTCAGCCGGAAACGCTGTGCGGGCGTTCCGGGAAAAAGGCAGGGAAGCCATTGCTGAGTCGGTCAGGGCAATGAAAATCCCCGAAGCGCTGGATAAGCTGTCCTCGATGTTCGGTAAACTGTCAAAGGATATGGCGCAGGATACAAGAAAACTGTCCGCTATGCAGACGGAGCTTCAGGGCGCAAAGGGGCATTTGAAAAATATGGGGCTGCTGTTTATGGGAAAAGCCGCAAAGGAAGCGGAACATTCCAAGAGTGATAAAGGCGTATTATCAAGGTTGTCCCGTTTATTTGAAAAAGCGCAGAAAGGATTTGCGTCTTTGGAGCAAAAGGCGATGGATACGGCGGATAAGCTCAGAGTTTCCCGTGTGAAATCGTCTGTAAAAGAAAATCTCAGCAGATATAGGGCGGCGGCGAAAGCAGAAAAAGGAACAGAGCGCAGCGAGCCGACCGCTTCCAAAGAAGAAAACCGCACAGCACAGGCGTTGGGGCAGATTAGCGTCCCGCACCCGCAAAAATCAAATCTATCAAAAGAGAGGTAAAAAGATATGACCAACGATTTTAAGAATAAGCAAAGCAGCGGCGCAAGACCGCCGAGACTTTCGCCGGAGGAATACGCCGCCAAGAAAAAGGCGGAGAAAGAAGCCATTTATCAACTGCTCGACAATACCGCTTCGGAAGTGGTGCAGTCGCCGGAAAAATTCAAAGCCTACCTTGATGTGCAGAGCCGTATGGACAGGTACACAGCGAACAATGCGTTGCTGATGTATAAGCAATTCCCGCAGGCAAGTCAAATCAAGGAATTTGGCGATTGGACGGCGGACGGTGTAAAGGTCAATAAAGGCTCCAAGACCTTTATTATCCTTGATCCCTACGAGTACACCAAGAAGGACGGGACAATCGGCATTGATTTCAATTTGAAAAGAGTGCTGGATGTTTCACAGACCAACGGCAAGCGCCCTGCCGCCCCGACCGCTAACCGTGATCCGAGAAAGTTGGTGGCGGTTATGCTCGACAGCGCCCCAATCAATATTGAAAGCACCAATGAGCTGCCTTATCCCGATATGGGCGCTTTCTATAAAAATGAAGATCAGACGCTTTATGTGAAGCGGGACATCGGCGACAGCGTTGCCCTCTGCCAGTGCGTCGCTCAGGAACTCGGTCACGCCGAGCTTTCTATGAACAGCGAGGTATACAGCCGCAGGGATATGGGATTTCAGGCGGTGTGCATTGGGTATATGCTCTGCAAGAAATACGGAGTCGATACGCAGAATTTCGCTATCGACCGTATCCCCGACGAACTGAAAAACAAAGAGCCGAAAGAAATTAAAGCTGAACTCGGCAAGACGCAGAAGGCGTTTAAGGAAATTACCGCCCGTGTTTCCGACGAGCTGTACCGCCAGCGGGCGGAGCGCTCAAAGGAACAGGAGAGATAACCGGAGGTAGCTGCGATGAAAGAAGAACTCTACCATATCGCTTTGGACGATTATGAACACGGCGTTGTGATCCGTTCCCTGAACGATAAAAAGACCGACCTCAAAAAAGAGGGCAAGTCCACCGACGCCGTAGACGATCTGATTATTAAAATCGGTCACGCCCCAAGACGCAAGTTCAAAGTGGTAGAAAAGGAATCCTGCCGTGAATCGAGATAGCAACAAGCAGTCTGCGATTATCCTTGCGGTTATTGGGATTCTTCCCGTTGTGTGGCTCGGCTTATTGATAGCGCCGTCCGTCAAGGGCGGTCTGCCGGAGATACTGCCGAGCCTTTTGACGGCATTCAATGATCCGTTCCATATCGAGCTTTGCGGGGACAGCTTAAAAACTGTCCTCGTTTTGCTTTTGCTCTACGGAATGGGGATTGGAATTTATTTGTCCACACGGAGGAACTACCGCAGGCGTGAGGAACACGGCTCAGCGAAATGGGGCAGCGCAAAAGCCATTGATAAAAAGTACCGTCAAAGCCCGCCCTCGGAAAATAAGCTGATGACGCAGAATGTCCGAATCGGACTCAATGCGAAAAAGCACCGGAGGAATCTGAATACTCTGGTGTGCGGCGGCTCCGGCGCAGGCAAGACAAGATTCTATTGCAAGCCGAATTTAATGCAGACAAGCAATTCCTCTCAGGTAATTTTAGATCCAAAAGGGGAAATTCTGCGTGATGTCGGCAATCTGCTTGAAAAAGCAGGCTATGAGATCAAGGTGCTGGACTTGATTTCAATGGAGAAAAGCCATTGCTACAACCCGTTTGTCTATCTCAGGAACGACAACGATATTCAGCGCCTTGTGACCAATCTTTTTAAGAGTACCACCCCGAAAGGCTCACAGTCCAACGATCCTTTTTGGGATACTGCGGCGAGTATGCTTTTACTCGCCCTTATTTTTTATTTGCACTACGAAGCGCCGGAGGAGGAACAGAATTTTGCGATGGTAATGGAAATGCTCAGGGCGGCGGCGATTGAGGACGAGGAGGACAACCGCCCTTCTCCCCTCGACAATCTGTTTGCCGATTTGGAAATGGATAATCCCGACCATATTGCATTGAAATACTATCGTTCCTACCACTCCGGCTCGGCAAAGACCTTGAAATCCATTCAGATTACCCTTGCCGCAAGATTGGAGAAATTCAATCTTGAAAGCTTAGCGGCGCTGACTTCCGCTGATGAGCTTGACCTTGCTTCAATGGGCGAGAAGAAAACGGCGCTGTTTGCGCTGATACCGGATAATGATTCGAGCTTCAATTTCCTCGTCAGTATCCTCTACACACAGCTTTTCCAGCAGCTTTTTTACTCCGCCGACCATATCCACGGCGGCAGTCTGCCGATACCTGTCCATTTTTTGATGGACGAATTTGCGAATGTTTCGCTGCCTGACGATTTTGACAAGATACTTTCCGTTATGCGTTCAAGAGGCGTATCAGTATCCATTATCCTGCAAAATCTGGCACAGCTCAAAGCCCTTTTTGAAAAGCAATGGGAATCCATCGTAGGCAACTGCGATGAATTTCTCTATCTCGGCGGCAATGAGCAGAGTACGCACAAGTATGTGTCCGAGCTTTTAGGCAAGGAAACGATTGATACGAACACCTACGGGAAAAGCGAGGGGCGGAGCGGAAACTACTCGACCAATTATCAGATTTCCGGTCGTGAGCTGCTTACCCCTGATGAAGTGAGAATGCTCGACAACCGCTACGCTATTTTGTTTATCCGTGGCGAGCTTCCGGTAATGGATTTGAAGTACGACATTTTGAAGCACCCGAATGTGGCGTATACCGCAGACGGGAAAGGCGGCGTGTATCAGCACGGCGAAGTCACAAAAAATGTGGCGACCATTGAAACCCTGTATGTTGATCTCGACAGCGTTCCCGAAATGGAGCTTTCGGAAACGACTTACGAGCTGTTGTCCGATGAGGACTTTGAGAACTTATCAAATTGATTGGAGGAAAACAGAATGAATATTTTTCATAAGACGCAGAAGAAAGAAACCCGCAAACTGCCGATGACCGGAAAGGTAAAGAAAGGCTTTCGTTATTACTGTGCGGCGGTTTTAAGCCTGACTGCTGTTTTTGCGATGTCTACAACGGCTTTCGCCGCAGGCGATCCGCTTACCGTTGTCAACAACCTGTCCGATTTCATCTTCGGCTTTATCCGTGCGATTGGTCTGATCCTGCTCGGTTTTGGTATCGTTCAGGTAGGACTTTCCCTGAAATCCCACGATCCTTCGCAGCGTGCAAACGGATTTCTGACGCTGGCGGGCGGTATCATTATCGTTTTTGCGAAAGAAATCCTCACTCTGATTACGGGCTAATCCTTTACGCAAACGACGCTCAGGGGCGTTCCTGAAAAACAATTCAGGGACGCCCCATTTTTCTTTTTAAGGAGGTGCTACGAAATTGAGTGATAACTGGGTAGTTCAGAATCTCCAGAATGCCCTCGAAACTTGGAATGAAAAACTCGCTGAGATATGGCAGCTCATCACAACTACGCCGCAGAGCTTCAAAGGCGGTGGGATATGGGCGGTCATTGTCAATATCAACGGCGCTGTGCAGGCGATTGGTCTTGCGCTTTTGGTGCTGTTTTTTGTGGTCGGTATGGTACGCACCTGCGGCAGCTTCAGTGATGTCAAGAAACCGGAACACGCTGTCAAGCTCTTTATCCGATTTGCGCTTGCAAAGGCGGGTATCACTTACGGTATGGAGCTAATGCTTGCCCTGTTCAATATCGTGCAGGGTACAATCGGCACGATTATGACCGCCGCAGGCTTTACTTCCGCACAGCAGACCACTCTGCCGCAGGAAATGATTGACACCATAGAAAGCTGCGGCTTTTTCGAGAGTATCCCGTTATGGGCGGTTACGCTCATCGGCGGCTTGTTTATCACAGTAATGTCATTCCTGCTCATAATGACGGTGTACGGGAGATTTTTTAAGTTATATATGTATACGGCGCTCGCCCCGATTCCGCTTTCCACTTTTGCGGGAGAGCCGAGTCAGAATGTGGGGAAATCATTTATCAAAAGCTACTGCGCCGTATGTTTGGAAGGTGCAGTGATTGTTTTAGCCTGCATTATCTTCTCGCTGTTCGCTTCTTCCCCGCCTGTGGTCGATCCCAATGCGGCGGCAGTCACGCAGGTTTGGTCATATATCGGCGAGCTGCTCTTTAATATGCTCGTTTTGGTCGGCTCGGTGCGGATGTCTGACCGGATAATCCGTGAGATGATGGGACTGTAAGGAGAACAGAATGAAACGAATATACAACAAATTCAAGGGCTACACCCTTGCGGACTGCGATTGCAGATATTGCCTGTATTACGGAGGGCGGCGAAAAGGCAAAGTTATCTGTCTTGCAGACGAGTGCGTCTGCGCCGATGAAATCCGGCAGGCACAAAAACGAAAAGAAAGGAGTTCCTAAATGGAAGTCAAAATCAACAGAGAAATCAGGAATTACACGGAAGCGATGTTTTTCGGACTGTCACTGCGGCAGTTCATTTTTTCTGCCTGCGCCTGCGTGGTGGCGGTGGGTATCTATTTTCTGCTCAAGCCCTATGTCGGCACGGAAACCGTATCGTGGATGTGCATTTTGGGAGCCGCACCCTTTGCGGCTCTTGGTTTTGTTAAATACAACGGAATGACCGCCGAGAAATTTATCTATGCGTGGATCAAGTCGGAGTTTTTAATGCCGAAAAAGCTCACTTTCCGTTCAACGAATACCTACTACGAGCTGTTCAAGCCGAGTATCGAAGCAAAAGCAAAGGAGGCTATGAAATCGAATGATTAAAACACTTACCAATCTCCGCAAGCAGGAAAAGGAAAAGTTTGTCGTGCCGAAGGGCGTTCAGGATGTGATCCCCATTACCGCCATTTATGACGACGGTATTTTTCAGATCGGGAAAGACAAGTTTTCCAAGACCTATAAATTTTCAGATATTAACTACGCTGTTGCCAGCCGTGAGGACAAGGAAGCGATGTTCCTTGAATACTCGGAGCTGCTCAATTCCCTCGACTCCGGCGCAACGACAAAAATCACGATCAACAACCGCCGCTTAAACCGATTGGACTTTGAGAACAACATCCTTATCCCGATGAAAGGCGACAGCCTTGATGAATACCGTGAGGAGTATAACAAAATCCTTTTGGAAAAAGCCACAGGCGCAAACGCTATCGTGCAGGATAAGTATATGACGATTTCCGTCAACAAGAAGAATATTGAGGACGCAAGGAATTATTTTGCCCGTGTGGGCGCTGACCTGATCGCCCACTTCGGCAGGCTCGGCAGCAAGTGCTTGGAGCTGGAAACCGATGAAAGGCTGCGTATCTTCCACGACTTTTACCGTGTGGGCGAGGAATCCTCTTTCCACTTTGATATAAAGGAAACCCGCAAAAAGGGACACAGCTTCAAGGACTATATCTGCCCTGATTCAATGGAATTTGAAAAGGACTACTTCAAAATGGGCGACCGTTATGGGAGAGTCCTTTTTTTGCGTGAGTACGCATCCTATATCAAGGACAGTATGGTGGCGGAGCTGACCGATCTCAACCGCAATCTGATGATGTCGATTGATGTTGTACCCGTGCCGACTGATGAAGCGGTACGGGAAGCGGAAAATCGTCTGCTTGGTGTGGAAACGAATATTACCAACTGGCAGAGGCGGCAGAACTCCAATAATAACTTTTCGGCGACCGTTCCCTATGATATGGAACAGCAGAAAAAGGAAATGAAGGAATTTCTCGATGATTTAACGACGAGAGATCAGAGAATGATGTTCGCCGTGATTACCTTTGTGCATACGGCGGATTCCAAAGAACAGCTTGATAACGACACGGAAGCGCTGCTTACCACGGCGAGAAAGCACCTTTGTCAGTTCGGCGTGTTGAAATTCCAGCAGGTGGACGGGCTGAATACGGTTATGCCGTTTGGCGTGCGGAAGATTGATACCTTCCGTACCCTCACAACCGAAAGTCTCGCCGTGTTTATCCCGTTTCGGGTGCAGGATATTTTTCACGAGAACGGTATCTACTACGGGCAGAATGTTATCAGCAAGAATATGATTATTGCCGACCGCAAACAGCTTTTGAACGGTAATTCCTTTATCCTCGGCGTATCCGGCGGCGGCAAGTCCTTTGCTGCAAAGGGAGAAATCGAGAATGTAATCCTTTCTTCGGAATCAGATGTTATCATCATTGATCCGGAGCGAGAATATTCACAGCTTGTTAAGGCGCTCGGCGGCGAGGTAATCCATATTTCCGCCACTTCGCAAAATCACATCAACGCTATGGATATGACGAAGGAGTACGGCGACGGGGCGAATCCGGTTATTTTGAAGTCGGAGTTTATTATGTCCCTGTGCGAGCAGCTCATCGGCGGCAGCAACCTCGGCGCAAAGCAGAAGTCCATTATCGACCGCTGCACCGCCAGCGTGTACCGCACCTATCAGCAGAATAACTATCAGGGCGAAGTGCCGACCTTGCAGGATTTCAGGGCGGAGCTTCTGAAACAGGACGAGCCGGAGGCGAAGGAAATCGCCCTTGCCATCGAGCTGTTTACAAGCGGCAGCTTGAACACCTTTGCGAAGCATACGAATGTGGATACCAATAACCGTCTGATCTGCTATGACATTTTAGACCTCGGCAAACAGCTTATGCCTATCGGTATGCTGGTCGTTCTCGACTCTATCTTAAACCGCATTACGCAGAACAGGGCGAAAGGCAGAAATACCTTCATCTTTATTGATGAGATTTATCTGCTGTTCCAGCACGAGTATTCCGCTAACTTCCTTTTTACCCTTTGGAAGCGTGTGCGTAAATACGGTGCTTATGCGACGGGTATTACGCAGAATGTGGACGACCTTTTGCAGAGCCATACGGCAAGGACAATGCTCGCAAACTCTGAGTTTATCATTATGCTCAATCAGGCTTCCACGGACAGGCTGGAGCTGGCGAAGCTCTTAAATATCTCCGACCTTCAGATGTCGTATATTACGAATGTGGAAGCCGGACACGGGCTTATCAAGGTGGGCAGTTCCCTTGTGCCGTTCGCAAATAAATTCCCGAAAAATACGAAGCTGTATAAGCTGATGACAACAAAACCGGGCGAGAGCGCATAAGCTCCCGCCCCTTGTTTCAGAAAGGATATGGCAATGAGAAAAAAGATTTGTATTGCGTTGATGACGGCGTTTACCGTCCTGCTCGGCGTCAGCAGTTATTTCATTATTGACCATTACAGGGAGGCGGAACATCAGGAACAGCTGTACGATTCCCTCGTACAGCTCGTAGAGGACAGCGAAACCGAGCCTGCCGAGCCGATCATCTATTCGGAAGATAAGACGATACTGCCGGAGCTTACCGAGTTGTACCGTCAAAACAATGATTTGGTCGGTTGGATTTGCGTGGAGGATACGAACATCAATTATCCAGTTATGCAGACGGTGGATAACCCGAACTACTATCTAAAGCGTGGATTTGATAAAGAATACAGTTCTTACGGCTGCCCGTATGTGCAGGAGGATTGTGATGTCCTAAAGCCTTCGGACAATTTAGTGATCTACGGTCATCATATGAACAACGGCTCGATGTTCGCCGACTTTGAAAAATTCAAGGACGAGGATTTCTGGCGGGGACATAAAACGATTGCCTTTAACACCCTGACAGAGAAAAATGAGTATGAAATCCTTGCGGTTTTCAAAACCGTTGTCTACACCGACAGCCCTGAAGCCTTCAAATATTACCGCTTTACGGACGCTCAGTCGCCGGAGGAGTTTGACGCTTATATTGATAAGTGCAAAGAGCTTTCCCTTTACGACACGGGCGTATCGGCGGAGTACGGCGACAAGCTGATCACGCTTTCCACCTGTGAATACTCCCGTACAAACGGAAGGATTGTCGTTGTGGCGAAAAAAGTAACAGAAAGCAGTGGTGCAAATGCTCCCGCAAATGACGGGGCGGCAGAGATACCGAGCTAATGCCCTGATAAAGAAGCTGTGCGCTAATTATGATGACGGGAACTGCCTGCTTCTTGATGAAGGGGAAGGCTGCGTCTGCGTACAGAGTATATCCTACTCGTTTTTATGCAGGTATTTCCGCAATGCGGTACTTCCGGCAGATCCGGCGCTGGAAGCGGAGATACTTGGAACGCACCCTGACAGGTGCGTTTCCTGCGGCGCTCCGATTATCAAGCGTGGCAACAGGAAAAAGTATTGTGAGAAATGCGCCGGTATCGCATACAAAAGGCAGCAGGCAGAGTACGCAAGGAAAAAGCGCACAGAATCGAAAAATAGAGGGTAAAAAGTCCTTGATTTAAGCGGCTTTTCAGCCCTCGTACTTTGAGGGGCAAGGTGTTGATACCTTTTCCCCTCTTTTTTTACTTCAAAGCGTCCACAGGCGCTTGGAAAGGAGGTTTTCTATGCCGGATATTAAGACAAGGGATATAGCGAAAGGCACGATCAAAACGATTGACAAATCGGCGGTTGCCGCCGAGCGTATGAAATCCACCTTTATCCAGACTAAAGAAAAAGCGGAACACTCCGTTGATGTCCCTGAAAGCAGTGCGGAGGAATACGCTTCCAACCGTTTGGAAAGCGGTACCGACCGAGTTTCCCACGAAGCCGTACACCAATTTGACAAGCAGGGGCGCAAGGGCGTTCAGGCGACAAAGCAGAATATCGTCAAGGCAAAGGACGGTATTCAGAAATTCAAGGAAAAGCGGGCGGCGCAGTCGCTTCAAAAACAGGCGCAGGCGGCAACTCCACGAAAAGGCGTCGGTCAGGGTATCAAGGCGGTGGAACAGCCGAAGAAGGCAGTAAAAGAGTCTGTCCGTTCCGCAGGAAAAAAGACGATTAAGACGGTTGGGAAAGGCTCGGCGAAAACAGCGCAGAAAACGGTAAAAACCGCAGAGCGCACCGCTAAAACGACCGTCAAGACAGCACAGCGTACCGCAAAGGCGGCGCAGAAAACAGCGCAGGCTACGGTCAAGGCTTCTCAAAGGGCAGTTCAGGCGGCACGGGCGGCGGCTCGTGCCGCCGTTATTACGGCGAAAGCAATCGCAAAAGCGATAGCGCTTGCGGTCAAGGCGATTATCGCCGGAACAAAAGCGTTGATCGCCGCAATCGCCGCAGGCGGCTGGATAGCGGTTTTGGTCATTATTGTGATTTGCCTGATCGGTATGCTTCTCGGATCAGTGTTCGGTATCTTTTTCTCAGGCGAGGATTCCGGCACGGGTATGAGTATGCAGACCGTTGTGCAGGAAATCAATACCGAATACAATACCAAACTGCAAGAGGAGAAAAGCTCGGTATCCTATGATGTCCTTGAAATGAGCGGTAGCCGTGCCGTTTGGAAAGAGGTGCTTGCGGTATACTCGGTCAAGGTCAACACCGATCCGGATAATCCCCAAGAGGTCGCAACGATGGACGAATCGAAAAAGCAGCTTCTCACGGACATCTTTTGGGAGATGAACGAAATAAGCTCCAGCACCGACACCAAAACCGAGACGGTCATTACCGAAACCGATGACGGTCACGGAAATATCGTGGAGACGGAAAGCACGGTCACGCAAACCTATCTGTATATCACGGTCAGCCATAAGACCGCCGATGAGATGGCGGCGCAGTATGGATTTAACGAGGAACAGAAAGAGTATCTTGCAGAGCTGCTTGCCGATGAAAACAATTCGCTGTGGTCGCAGGTGCTTTACGGGATTACGGGGACAGACGATCAGATCGTAACCGTTGCGCTTTCCCAAATCGGAACAATGGGCGGCGATCCGTACTGGTCTTGGTACGGTTTTAATTCCCGTGTAGAGTGGTGCGCTTGCTTCGTTTCGTGGTGCGCTAATGAATGCGGGTATATTGACGCTGGTGTAATTCCGAAATACGCAGGCTGCGTCAACGGCGTACAATGGTTTAAGGACAGAGGGCAATGGCTGGATAACAGCGCCGAGCCTACGCCGGGTATGATTATCTTCTTCGATTGGGCGGACGAAAGCGGTCAGGACGGATTATCCGACCATACGGGTATCGTCCAAAAAGTAGAAAACGGCAGAGTTTACACGGTCGAGGGCAACTCCGGGGATTCTGTTCGTCAGAATAGTTATCCGGTTGGGTATTACGAAATACTCGGCTACGGTGCACCTGCCTATTGATCGGAGGGCAAAAACGAGCCGCTTGCTTAAATGCAGGCGGCTTAATTACATAAAAATTCGCAAAAAGGTATTGACAAATAGAATCTCAGTGGGTATACTTTGCTTGTAAGATAGTTAGTTACTCAACTAACAGACAAACAAGCAGGTGTAGGAGGTGCTATGATTGAATGTAAATCCGAATATAGATAAACCGATCTTTCTTCAGATCGCAGAGCAGCTTGAAGATTCTATATTTACTGGTGCTTTTCCTGAAGAAACACAAATCCCATCGACAAATGAAATTTCTGCGCTGCTCAGTATCAATCCACATACTGTTCTAAAAGGAATGAATGTGCTGGTTGACGGGGGAATCATCTACAAGAAAAGAGGTCTTGGAATGTTTGTGAAAGAAGGTGCAGTCGAAAAAATTCGACAAAAACGGCAAAGTCAGTTTTATGAGCAGTATGTTTCGACTTTAATAAGCGAAGCATTGAAGCTGCAAATGTCTAAAGAGGATATTATTTCTTTGATAGAAAGGGGTTATGACAATGAATGCCATTCAAATTAAAAATATAACGAAACGCTATAAAGATGTCACAGCGCTTGACGATATTTCTTTTTCCTTTGAGTTCGGGAGAATATATGGGTTTTTAGGAAGAAACGGGGCAGGAAAATCTACCCTTATCAATATTATCGCAAACCGGATTTTTGCAGATCAGGGCGAAGTCCTGATTGATGGTATTCCTGCAAAAGAAAATATGGGTGTCCACGAAAAGATTTTTTGCATGAGTGAAGCGGATTTATATGACAGAGATTTGAAGGTTAAGGATCATTTCAAGTGGACAAATCGTTTTTATAACGATTTTGATCTGGATAAAGCCTTTGAACTTTCCAAAAAGTTCAATCTTGATATTAACAAAAGGTTTAAGGCGTTATCGAAAGGGTATCAGTCCATTTTCAAGCTGATTATTGCGCTATCACTGAATGTTCCGTATGTAATCTTTGATGAGCCGGTTCTGGGGCTTGACGCAAACCACAGGGAACTGTTTTACAGCCTGCTCCTTAAAGAATTTGAGAACAATGAGCGGACGCTTATTATTGCGACACATCTGATAGAGGAAGTTTCCAATATTATTGAGGAAGTTGTCTTGATTGATAAAGGGAAAATTCTTCTTCAGGAAACGGTTGAGGAACTGCTTGAAAAAGGATATAGCATTTCCGGGGTGGCTCAGGAAGTTGACCATTATTGTGAAGGCAAGAATGTCATCGGATATGACGAGTTGGGCGGCTTGAAAATTGCCTATGTATTAGGAGAAAAAACGGCTTTACCTCAAGGAAGCAATCTGCAAGTTACGGCAATGAATTTGCAAAAACTGTTTGTCAAGATGACAGAGAAAGGTGGCGGCGAAAATGAGTAAATTAAAATCTGCGGTTTTATATGAATACTTAACTAAAGTAAAGGCAATAGGAATTTTCTATTTGATCCAATATTTGATAGTGGCTCTCATTTTTACGATTGTTGCAATTTGTACTAAAGGAAATGAAACTGGCTCAAATACTTTAGAGTTCAGTTCTGTTGTTTTTGTCAGTGTTATAGGCGTATTAGGCTACAAAGAAGATTTCAAGGCGTTGCTCCAAAATGGATATACCCGAAAATATATTTTTGGGGCGACTGTTTGTATGTTTACATTGCTGGCGGGTACAATGGCACTTATTGATACCATAATCGGTAACTCTCTTCATTTCTTCAACAGTAACTATTTTACCTTATACAGTAGCCTTTATGGATTCGGAAATATTTTTATAAACTGGTTATGGCTTACTGCTTTATATTTGATGTTTTGCAGTCTTTTCTATTTAGCGATTTTAGTCATCAACAGAGTTGGAAAAACAATTTCTCTTTTGATCGGAGTTGGAATATCTGGAATCATTCTTCTTGTTATGGCGTTGTTCCAGTTTGTATTCTCAGATGAAATTGTAAGCAAGGCTATGGAATTGACGATGAGAGCAGTAGGATTTATGAGCGATGGTACAATAAATCAGTTTTTCCCAATTCTATCATTTCTCATAATCGGAGCTCTTTTTGGAATTGGCTCATATGCTGTAATCCGCCGTACAGAATTAAAATAAAACTATACCCAAAATAATACGGTGCTACCCACTTGGGTAACACCGTATATTTTTTCCGCTTTTATTGATTTTTATATTTATCCATTTCAACTAACATCTTATATAGATGTTCTTGCTCGGATTTACTTTTTGCTGCGACCAGCTCGTAACATTTCATAGGATAGCTGTCGGTGCTGCTTTCGCCTATCTTCTCAAAAAGCTGAGCAAGCGAGACATTCATAGCTGAAGCAATCTTTTCGATACTTTCAAGAGTGGCGTTCTTTTCCCCTCGTTCCACTTGCCCGATATAAGTAGGGTGGCAACCGGATAACTCAGCAAGCTTCTCTTGGCTCAATCCCTTATCAATTCTATAATTGCGGACACGCTGTCCGATTGTTTTTGCAATTTCACTCATAGTTCCAGCCTCCATTCATAGTCTATAAATATTGTTTCCGTAGTTCCACAGACTATTGATATTTATTGTTGACTTTGATATACTATGAGTATTATAATTAGATTTTTTGTGCTTTTAGGCTTTGAACTGGCTGGTGAACTTTAATGAGGGGAAAAACGGCTTGCTTTACCGGACATAGAAAAATACCGCCGGAGAGCATACCGGAACTCTCTCAGCGGTTAAAAAACACCTTGCTTCGACTGATAGAAGAAGGATATATGTACTTTGGCGCAGGCGGAGCATTGGGCTTTGATACGCTGGCTGCTCAATGCGTTTTATCCTTGAGAAAGCGATATTCGCATATCAAGCTGATTTTAGTCCTTCCATGTACCACACAGACAAAAGGCTGGAGCAAAGATGATATAGCGGTTTATGAGGAGATCAAAAGTCAGGCGGATAAGGTAGTATATACTTCTCACGACTATTTTCGGGGCTGTATGTTCAAAAGAAACCGCCATTTGGTAAATGGCAGCAGCGTCTGCATAGCCTATTTAACACAGGAGAAAGGCGGGACTGCATATACGGTAAATTATGCTCGGCAAAACAATGTGCAAGTGATAAACTTAGCTGCTCAATAGATGTGAAGAATGGGAAGATTGAAAAAAGTTCATCTCCGAATGGAAAGTATACTTGACATTTGCGCCCTCTTTGCTATAATAGAGATATGGAAAGCTGGCTTTCCATAGAAAGGAGGCGCACCGTGAAAAACCGTTTAGAGGAAATCCGGAAAGAACGGGGAATCAAGCAGGAAGAACTGGCTGCCGCACTGGAAGTATCCCGGCAGACCATCGGCTCGTTGGAAAACGGACGATACAATCCTTCAGTTACATTGGCGTTTAAGCTTGCACGGTATTTTAATATGAGCATTGAAGATATTTTCATTTACGAGGAGGGAAAGCAATGAAGAAGAAAACCGGAATATATCTTGTAATCGGCATAGTCGGCATTGCTTTGGCTCTGAGCGCAAGGTTTCTTTTACAGGACTGTTTGAGCGATTCGCAAAGCGGCGCAATGATCGGCATAGGTGCCGGATTGTTCGGCTATGGGATTGCGAAATGGTGCGTCGCTCTGTGGGGCGCAAAAAATCCCGATTGAGATTTCACCTGTTTTAAGAAATTTAATAACTGTTATATTTTATTATTAAATTCTTCGCACCCCCTTGAAAACACTGGATTTGTCGCAGGTGAGCTTTCCCTTATTATTTCCCTTGTGTTATATCGTCCCATCAGTGTTTATGCACTCTGATAAGGGCAAATACAAGGGCAAGAAAAATCTATAAGACAGTATAACACAAAATAAAAGTGACATGGTGAACTGATTGAAATGCTTCTTAATTTTTGCTACTACTGATTGATTAAATGATAAGGAGATGGGATACGATGAGAACAATATTTGCAGAATACAATCCACAGTGCAACAGCATTGATGTATATACTAATACGGGCTATATACTCCGTATTGATTGTTGGGAAGCAGAAAAAAATTTAAGAACCACACCTGGATCTGATTGTGCTTTGACATCGCTTGCAATCGATGAGCCATTAGAATATGCAAGGTTATATCTTGATGGGAATTTACAGATGTGGGTAGATGCTGAAGATTCATTAGAGTTATGATTATTCCAATCAAAATCTACTAGAATTTATTAAAAATTAGCTTCATAATTTTAAAAGGACAGCCCTATTGCTATGAGGCTGTCCTTAAAAATACAATAGATAAACCTAGATTATTCTTGCTACTATCTGATTGTTAAATTTTCTGTATTCCATATTGCAAATCTCCCTTTTCGCAATATTTTATTAGTATGAATGCCAGAATCGCTGAAAAAACACGTGCCAATACCGTACTCCACCATATCATAATCTGTCCACCAAATAAAGGTGGTAAAACAAGCATAAATATCAGCATCAATACTGGTTCAATGAATGTAAGAATGTATGACAATCCACTTTTTTCAGTAGCATAAAATCCAGCTGTCGCTATTCTGGTAATCGCAACAAATGGTAATGACACTAAAAATATAGGTACAATTTTAGAAATCTCAATACTTACTTCATAAGAAGCTCCGAAAACCCCTCCAATATTTGCTCTGTTTACATACATGATAATTCCACCACAAACAGCAAGAATTATTGCAAAAATGTATGCCATTCTCTGAACTCCTCTCAGGCTTTCTTGATCCTTCTCACCATAAAAACGGCTCATTAAAGGTTGACTTCCATCACCTACGCCCTGCAATATGAGATATATGATACAGATAATATAGGATACACATGCATAAGTTGCAATAGCTTTTTCTCCCCCATAAGAAGCGGAGAATCGGTTTATAAACACCAATGAAATATTAGGAGTCAATGCTAGCCCAAATGGTGCAAGACCTACTCTGAATATAGCGCCACACATTTCTTTTACATTTTTTAAGGATACATACACATAAAACTTTTTATTATATAATGCGTATATGATTGCAATTGCTGCAGTCACACCCTGTCCGGCTATTGTAGCTGTGGCTGCACCTTTCATGCCCATTTCATATATCCATACAAAGATAAAATCCAGAACAATATTGGTTATGAATCCACCAACCATCGCAAACATTGACCAGAAAGAGTTTCCATAATTTCTAATGAATGGCATCATTCCAGTTCCAAGAATCTGCAATATTGCTCCAAGTGCTATAATTTTGATATAATCTGTCGCATTTGTTAATATAATTCCATCTGCTCCAAGCAATCCTAAAATTTTAGACGAAAAGGAGTAAATAATTATGGTACTGATAACACTTACTATTACAAGAAGCCACCAGCTTGTAGCAATAAATTCTTCTGCCCGTTTTCCTTTCTTTTCTGCTGCATTAATTGAGTAATAAACAGCTCCTCCCATACCAATTCCTGTTCCAAGAGCCTGAATCAAAGCCACAATCGGATATGCAATATTAATAGCCGAAAGTCCAGCATCTCCTATGGTATTGCCTACAAAATATCCATCCACTATCGCATATATTCCTGATAATGCAAATGCTATAATAGATGGAATAACATATTTAAAAAATAATGATTTATGATTCATTTTTCTTACAATCTCCTTCCTTGAAAAGTCTGATAAACAGCTCTGTATTATCATTAAGACTTTCTATATTCTCTAATCCCATTTTTTCGATTACATATATTTCTTTTGAGTGCAGTTTTTCTATGATATCTTTCGTATATTCCATTCCTGATTCTGTGAGGCATATCAGCTTATTTCTCTTGTCTGAATCATCAGATACCATATTGATGTATCCTTTTTTCTGAAAATCTTTTAGTATCGTATTTACCGTTTGCTTAGGTATATTCCATTTTTCACTTATCATTTTCTGCGTGCATCTTCCATTACTTTCATAAAATGAATACAAAGCAAAAACTCCATTTGAAGACAGTCCCTGATCCTTTGACCATTCCTCATACATTGCTGTACATTCTTTCCATAAAGCATAATATCGTTGCAACTGTATTATCATATTATTATCTTTTCTCATCTTTTTTCTCCTTAAATTAGTACGAATCCGGACTTTTATAGTATAGTCCGAGTTCGTACTAATTGTCAAGATTTATTTATATACTTTTTCTTTATATAAACAATCAATAGTCCCTTACTAAGGACAGGAAGATTATGAAATTTCCCTGTCCTCTTTTAATAATATCCTCGTTCTTCCATCCAGTCTTTCACATAACATCTGATTCCAATATAAATAATATGCGACAGTAATAGCAATACAATAAGATTTATCGGATTAGCGTTTTTAATCCATTCTCCAAAGTAAATTACAACAGCTGTACTCGTTATCGCTACCACGATACTGATGATATCCCAACAATATTTCCGGTAGATTTTTCCTACCTGATAACCAATCCCGATTATCAGCCACCCGGTTATTACGAATAAAATTGCCATGACAGTACCGGCAATCAGCCAGTACACAATCCCGGAAAGAATACTGTTAGGTATTCCACTGCTTAACTGTCCGAAAGAGTCTGCACCTGTCACAAACTCCCGAAATAAACTTCCCATTCCTTTTCCTAACGCACCGAAAAAGACGATACAGTCGTTAAGGAAAACCGGCGAAAGAATCGCAGTAAACAGTGTTGTTGTTATGCTGTACCATGCCAGTAGAAACAAGATACTTTCATAACCAATCGTCATATTTTTATATTTCTTTTCTAACTGGCTTTTACGGCTATCGCATTTTTCTTTTGCTTTCCGGTAAGCAGTACGGTCACATTTTTCACATTTCTCATAAGGCACTTTTTTCTCAACAGCTACCTCTACCGTCTTTTGGTGTGTCTGTGCATAAAGTTTTTCCTGCTCTGCTTTTTCATACTTAAATTTCCATGCCACGGCTTCTGCGTCGGCTCTTTTCCTGCTGTCTGTCTCGCTGGTCAATCGTTCCTCTGTTTGCCTTAATCTTGTCCGCAATGCTTCGATATTCTCGGCTCTGTTTTCGCTGTTCAATTTCTCGTTCAAGGTCAGCGATTCGCTTAGCTGCCTGTTTAGTTCCTGGATTGTCTGGTCTTTCTGATCCAGTTCGTCCTGCATCTGTTCGGTCATCAGCAGAAGTTCTTCCACCTGCCCGACGTTCTCTAAGTTTCTGCATTCGCTCATCGATCTCCCTCGCTTTCTCTATCTGCTGTTTAAGGTCAGCAATTCGCTGTTCTGTTTCTGCAATAAGCTGTTCTCGTTGTTCAGCTTCTGCGTTAATTCCTGCCATTGCTGATTCTCGTTTTCCAACTGTTCGATTCTGGTTTTCTGTTGCTCGATCTGTGAGAGCAGTTCTTCTGTATCTGGCAAAAGATTTAGCAGCCTGGATAATTCGCTGTTTAAGCTTTTTAAACTCTGGTTCTGCTCCTGAAAAGACAGGAGCTGCCTGTCCCGTTCCTGCAATTCCTGTACCATCTCTGCCATAAGATTCTGCTGTTCCTCGATCTGGTTTATCATTGTCTCCATCATGGGAATGACTTCCCGGCTTTCTTCTAATGTCACGCAATCGCTCCTTCCATTGTGTTAATGCACTGGATACTTTTCCAAAAGAAATCTGTATTTTATCCAGCAGTGCATTTTGTCTTTTTATGATCTGGTTTTCCTCTACTTTCCATGAAGTAGAGGATGTCTGTCCGTTTTGAAATTTCTCGTCAATTTTTCTGGCATCTGCGCCCTCATGGATCGTCGGTATCTCTAATTTTCCCTGCCTTGCATAAGAACGGTGGTCAATGTGATTTTCCGTTTTCAAATGTGCATTACAGACGTTTGCCCATTCGCTCCGCCATAGCTCACAATTTTTCGGATTGTTCCACCCGGTAGCATCGGTTAATACACGTTTCCACTGTTTGCGGTTCCTTGTCCCGACTTTCTGGACTCCATTTTCATCAAGTACGGGGATTCGGATTCCATGACGGTCAGGGTTCTTTTTATCCTGCCACCAGTCCGGATGGGATTCATCCACCACAATATTTCCATTTTCATCTCTGACAAACTCCCAATCCTTGATTTCTTTGTTCCCCCATGAGTGGTCTGGATTGAATGGTCGCATCGTCACAAGTAAATGCACATGGGGATTTCCATCTCCTTTATCGTGGATACTCCAGTCCGCACACATTCCCTTATCTACAAAGGTCTTTTGAATATATTCAGTTGTATAATCAATCTGTTCCTGTCGGCTCCATTCTTTCGGAAGCGAAAATTCAAATGACCTGCCGAGTTGTGCATCCGAGGTCTTCTCAATCTTCAAAACTTCATTCCATAAACGCTGTTTCTGAAAAGTAAGTTTAAATTTTCCCAGTGCAGCATCTTTGTTATCTGCTCTTTTATATCGGGCAGATTTCTGAAACCGTCTGATATTTTCAGCAGGTACGTTCAGCCATTCCTGTGGTGCATTTTCACACATCAACAGGCTGGTATAAACGACTTCTTTTTTGGCAGTGTAGTAGCTGATCCTGCCTGTTTCTTCATTTTTCATCACATCACCATTGAGATACGCAGATGCTGATATGATGGATTTCCCTTTGCTGCGTCCAACAATCTTTACTGTATAATGAAAAATCGCCATGCTCCGTTTCCCCCTTTCTGCCGTATCCGGCTTTGATTTCCGGCAGGTAACGTTTTCCCAAAAAGAAAATGGTATCTGCCGGAACGCCCTCTGCGTAAGAGTGCCCTGTGCATAACAGCCTGCATGGAATGCGCCCCTCTGGCGAAGAGTGCCTCCTGCGGCATGAGCAGGTCTGGCTGAAAGCCCCGCCGACGGAACGAGCCCGGCAAGCATAAGCGCAGACCGGTTGCCACCTGTGGCAAACTTATACGGACGACCTCTGGTTGTCCATAAGTGCGCCCTTCATGAAAAAGCAATGAAGGGAATGGAAAATCCACTCCCTCCGGCATTACACTTCCTCCGTATTCGCAACTGGCTCTTTCTGCATTGCCTTTGAGAAGAATTTCCCATTTGCTTCCTGCCTTTTTAAGAAGCCGATCAGCTTTGGGATATCATCTTCCTCAATCGCAGAACCCAGCACCGATTCCACCGCACCACCAATCTGGCAGAGCCTGTGTGTCCGCTTTTTAGTTTCCACATCTTTCTGACGTTTCTTCAGTTCCCGTTTCTGTGCTGCATACTGTTTTGCTTTCTCAAGGCTTTCCTGTTCTTTCTTTTCCAACTGGAGCATACGCTCCTCATAACTCTTTGTTGATCTTGCCATAAATATCATCGTCCTTTCTTTTTCTTCCAAACATAAGTTTCCTGTTGTCTGTCAGACGAAGTACATGGTATAATCTGTTTGCGTGTAGGTATATCATGACTCCGGTCTGATAGAACCTTTGGCGGTTTCTTCGGGAACCGCTTTTTTAAGTTGAACCGTTTCTTGTGACTGCTTTCACATTTCCCTTATCCCTCAAGTCTCTGCCCTCGTTGGCTTCCATAAAAAGTTCCAGCATATCCGTTTTGATCAGGACTTTTCTCCCAACCTTTAATACCGGAAGTTTCTTCCATTCCACCAGTTTTCTCAGGGTGTTCCTGCCGATTCCCGTATAATCAGCAGCTTCTTCAATAGATAAGGCAATCTTTCTTTGTGTCATATGACCACCTCCTTTTAAATTGCATTATGCAATTTCATTTGTGCTGTCAGTATAGCGTGTTTATATTGCTTTGTCAAGCATTATGAAATTTCATTCGTTTTCTATAAATTGCATATTGCAATATATTTTGTTGCGTGGTATAGTAATGACATACCGAAAAAGGAGGCACATCAGCATGAAAGATAAAGAACTACGCAAGCTGATCGGCAGCAGGGCAAAACAGCGCCGTCTCGAATTAAATCTGACACAGCCTTATGTCGCAGAGAAGATGGGAGTTACCGCTTCCACAATCCTGCGTTATGAGAATGGTTCGATTGACAATACCAAAAAGATGGTACTGGAAGGTCTTTCGGAAGCACTTCATGTATCGATTGAATGGCTCAAAGGGGAAACCGATGAATATGAAACTGATATTACGGATAAGAAGGAATTGCAGATTCGTGATGTGATGGGCGATATTCTCAAACAGTTACCTCTTGATCTTAATAAAACAGAAGACGCTTTTTCTAAAGACTTACTGCTGTTAATGTTAAAGCAATATGAACTGTTTCTGGATTCGTTTCAGTTCGCCTGTAAAAATTACAAAGGCAGTACCAAAGATGCGGACATTGCCAAAGTAATGGGATTCGAATCGAAAGATGAATATAATGAGATTATGTTTCTCAGAGAGATCACACATACTGTCAACGCATTTAACGATATGGCAGATGTGATAAGGCTCTATTCAAAGAAACCGGAAGCAGCCGAACAAAGACTTGCCAATCTTTTATCCGAAGTTATGTATGAGGATTCTGAATCGGTATAGTAAGACAACCGGAGTTGTGATATACTTACACGCAAGAAGCATTTCAACAGTTCCGATTGTCTGATATCGAAAGGAGAAATACAATTATGGCAAAAGGATCTGTTAGAAAAAAAGGAAAAAAATGGTACTATCGCTTCTATGTAGAAGATGCAAGCGGTAAAATGGTTCAGAAAGAATATGCTGGAACCGAAAGTAAAAGTGAGACGGAAAAACTTCTCCGCAAAGCACTGGAAGATTACGAAAATAAGAAGTTTGTCGCAAAGGCAGACAGCCTTACGGTAGGAGAGCTTCTGGATATGTGGGCGGAAGAAGAACTGAAAACCGGGACACTCAGCAACGGCACAGTGGAAAATTATCTTGGTGCAATCCGCTGTATCAAAAAACACCCGATTGCAGACCGCAAACTGAAAACAGTTACTGCCGAACATTTACAGGCATTTCTTGATCTGCTTACATTCGGTGGTGAGTTTCCAGACGGGAAAGTAAGAAAGGGATACAGCAAAGATTATATCCATTCTTTTTCCGCAGTGTTACAGCAGTCATTCCGTTTTGCAGTATTTCCAAAACAACTAATCAGTTTCAATCCGATGCAATATATCAAACTGAAACGACAGGCAGAGGAAGTTGACCTCTTTTCCGATGATGAAGTGGAAGAAGGCACACAACCGATTTCGCATGATGATTACGAGCAACTTATCAAGTATCTGGAAAAGAAAAACCCACCTGCCATTCTACCGATTCAGATTGCGTATTATGCCGGGCTCCGTATCGGAGAAACCTGTGGTCTTACATGGCAGGACATTAACCTTGAGGAACAATGCCTGACCATAAAACGCAGTATCCGCTACGACGGCATGAAACACAAAAACATTATTGGACCAACGAAGCGGAAAAAAGTTAGGATTGTTGATTTTGGCGATACCCTGACTGAAATACTGAAAGCTGCCAGAAAGGAACAACTCAAAAACCGGATGCAGTATGGCGAATTATATCACCGCAATTACTACAAAGAAGTTCATGTGAAAAACAGAGTCTATTATGAATACTATCACCTTGACGGAACGCAGGAAGTCCCGGCAGATTACAAAGAAATCTCCTTTGTCTGCTTAAGACCGGATGGCTCTTTGGAACTGCCGAGTACACTCAGCATTGTATGCAGATCAGTGTCAAAGAAACTGGAAGGATTTGAAGATTTCCATTTCCACCAGTTACGTCACACCTACACCAGCAATCTGCTTTCCAATGGGGCTGCACCGAAAGATGTACAGGAACTGTTAGGACACTCTGATGTCAGTACCACAATGAATATTTACGCTCACTCAACAAGAAAAGCAAAACGGGATTCCGCAAGACTTCTTGATAAAGTAGTGAGCAATGCTTAACTAAAAATTTCCCTTATTTCCCTTGCGGATTCCGCATAAGGGCAAAGATAAGGGAAAATACATATCATTTCACTATCTAAGAGGCTGTAAGCCTTGAAAAATAAGGAAAGTTCAGGAAATCTCTCCACAAATTCCGATTTGATGAAAATCAATGAGATTGAAGAAAAAGATGAGCGCAATCAGCTCATTCGCAGCAAAGCGCAGGCAATATCCGGAGAGATACTGCACTGGCTGCTGATGGCAGGTGCTTGGGTATGTATTTTTTTCGACGCACCCATATGGACTGTTCTTACTCTTGTAGGCGCTTTCCTGCTGAAAACAATCCTTGACTTTATTTTGATGGCATATTACCAGCATAAGATGTGACGGAGGATATTATGAAATTTGTGATTGAACACTTGTCAAAGAGCTTTGAGAAAAAGGAAGTTCTCAGAGATATTGATTTTACTTTTGATGAAGGGAAAATTTATGGGCTGCTCGGCAGAAACGGCGCTGGAAAAACAACGCTGTTTAACTGTTTGAACAGGGATTTGAAGGCGGACAGCGGCAATTTCTATATAGAAGATGAAAACGGCGTCCGCCGTGAGGTGTCCGCAGAGGACATCGGATATGTACTCTCTACCCCGACCGTGCCGGAGTTTCTTACAGGCAGGGAGTTTTTGAAATTCTTTATGGACATCAACGAGAAGTCTATCAAAAATCCGAAAAGCATTGACGAGTATTTCGATTATATGAGTATTGAGCCGGAGGACAGGGATAAACTGCTCAAGGACTACTCCCACGGTATGAAAAACAAAATGCAAATGCTCATCAATATCATCGCTCAGCCGAATATCCTGCTGCTCGACGAGCCTTTGACATCCCTTGATGTGGTTGTGGCGGAAGAAATGAAACAACTGCTCCGTTCACTGAAACAAGACCGCATTACCATTTTCTCCACTCATATTATGGATTTGGCGCTTGACCTCTGCGATGAGATTGTGCTGCTTAATCACGGCGAACTGGAGGTCGTGGAGAAAACCGATCTGGACAGCAGGGAATTTAAGGATTAAATCATTGCGGCACTCAGGGAGGAAGGAAATGAATAAGACGCTTAAAATATCTTTTTCCCTGAAAAATACATACCGTGTCAACGGTGTCTTGTTTTCCTTAAAGCAGATACCGCTCGTAAAGCGGCTGCTTCCGGCAACGCTGTATCAGGTAAAGGGGCTGAAAATCTTTGCAAACATTTTGTCCGTGCTGTGGGAAATCGTTTCTGTATTCCTCGGCAAGTTCCTTTACTTTATCACGATGGTATGCGGTATCGGTATCCTTTATAACGGACTGCCGGAGAATGAGGTGTTCCTGCATATCCTGCTGATTCTCACGGTAATCGGCAGCTTTGTAAACACACACCTTTTCAATCCGACAAAGGATAAATATTATGCGATGATCCTGATGAAAATGGACGCACGAGAATATACGCTTGTAAACTATTTCTACTCCATCCTGAAGGTCGTTGTGGGCTTTTTGCCCTTTACGATTCTGTTCGGTATGGACAGAGGCGTACCTTTGTGGTTTTGTCTGCTCCTGCCCCTTTGCATAGCGGGTATGAAGCTGTTTGCGGCGGCTGTTACCCTGTGGGATTATGAGAAAAGGGGATTTGGCTACAACGAAAATAAGCTGTCCAAATATGTGTGGTGCTGTATCGCCCTGCTTTTAGCCGCAGCCTATGCTCCGCCCGCCTTTGGTTTTGCTTTGCCTGCGGTCGTACCAATGGTTATATTTTTAGCGTGTATTCCCCTTGGTATGGCAAGTATCACAAGGCTCACTACCTTCCGTGATTATTACGCAATCAACAAGGAATTATTAGCCGGATTGACCAATCAGATGGACAGCACGGCACAGACAAAGCTTATCAAACAGGCAAATGAAAAGAAAATATCCGCAGATACTTCCATTAGCAGCAACCGCAAGGGCTTCGAGTATCTGAATGAGCTGTTTATCAAAAGGCATAAAAAGATACTCTGGAACTCGACAAAGAAGATTTCCTATGTGTGCGCTTTCCTTGTCGCCGCCGTGCTGGCAGGCGTCTATCTGCTGCCCGAAGAAAAAACCGTCATTAACGAAATCGTGATGACTTGGCTTCCGTACTTTGTATTTATAATGTACGCTATCAACCGTGGCACGAACTTTACACAGGCGCTTTTTATGAACTGCGATCACAGCCTGCTGACCTATTCGTTTTATAAGCAGCCAAGCTTTATCCTGCGGCTGTTTCAGATTCGCCTGCGTGAGATTATGAAAATCAACGCTGTTCCGGCGCTCGTGATCGGTATCGGACTGGCGCTGATCCTGTTTGCCACCGGAGGGACGGACAATCCGCTGAACTATGTAGTGCTGGTTGTTTCCATCCTGTGTATGAGCCTGTTTTTCTCGATTCATTACCTGACGATTTACTATCTGCTCCAGCCTTACAATGCAGGGACGGAGCTGAAAAGCGGCACATATCGGATTGTTTTGTCAGTAACCTATGTCGTCTGTTTTGCTCTTATGCGGCTGCGTATGCCGATTATGATATTTGGAATAATGACGATTGTTTTCTGTGTGCTTTACAGTATTGTCGCCAGCATTTTGGTATACCGCTTTGCGCCGAAAACCTTTAGGCTGAGAACATAACGGGGCGGTTTTACCGCCGGAAATCCATAAAAAGAAACGGAGGATTTATTTATGAGAAAGTGTCTCAGATGTGGAACGGAAATGAAAGAAAACTGCGCCATCAAGGTAGAAGGCGCAGGATACGGAATTGTAATGTCATCGGACGAAAATAAGCTGTTCGGCGGCAGAATCGGCAAGCCGAAGGTAGCAATCTGTCCCAAGTGCGGCGAAGTCTCCATCTATGTGGAAGATGTAGAGAAGCTGTGACGGTAAATGGAGGCGGTATGAAATGAAAAAGATTTTATCTGTGTTTTTGATGTCATTCATCGTATTCGCTCTCTCTGCTTGCAATGCTGATGTCGTGAAGATGGAAGATTATGAGTGGAAAATGAGAACGGTTATGAGCAATGATACGGAAGCTGCCCAATATCAGGATGAACTCGTGGTTGCCGTAGGAGAAGCTGACGAGCTGTATCCTGACGCTGAAATCGTGGATATGACTTTGACTGCTAAAGATGGAGAAATCACGATAACGGATACCACAAACGGCAAGACATATAACGGCACTTATGAGGTAATGCAGAAAACGCCGAAGGGAACGGACTATGAGATTATCATTGATGGAGTGACCGGCTATGCTACCGTAGCTCCTACGGAATACTATGATGGCTCAGAGATTCCAACACTACCAATCAATATAGATGGCTATTCCTTATACTTTATCCCAAATGAGTCGTAATCTACTCAGGTTAGAGAAAGGCATAATGATGAAGATCGAGATTGAAAAGGATTTTCCCCAGTATTTTAAGCCAGCCTATCCGGAAGAATTTGAGCTGTTCTCTCACTTTGAAGTAACAGCAGGAATACCGACCGTTCTCTTTGCTGTCACGACTTGGAAAGAGAACGGGAAACCGAATGTGTGCTTTCATTCGTGGAGCTGCTTTCACGGAGATAAGACCGCTTTTTTCGCTGTGATGGGCAACCTGTATCAGCATACCCACACCTATGCCAATATCCAAAGAGAAAAATGCTTTTGCATTAATTTTCTCCCGATAAGCTGTTATGACAGGTTGGTAAATACCATTCATCAGAATGAATGGGACGATGACGAATTTGCAGCAGGAGGCTTTACTGTTTCCAACGCCAAAACCATTCACGCACCTGTAATCAATGAAGCGTTTCTCACGATGGAATGTACCCTGAAAGATATACAGGATTTAAGCGGTGCAGGTATTACGGCTATGGTCATCGGACAGGTACAGCACATCTCTGTGGAAGAAGCGTATGCACAAGGGTATGAATTAAGATATGGCAAGGACGGATTTATGCTGCTCGTGCCTGCGCCGCAAGACCTTGTTACCGGAGAGCCAAATCAGTCGGCGATTGCCACCGTGCATATTGAGAAATACGACTGATTTAAGGAGAGAGCAAAAATGGCGGTTTCAAATATAAAAGCGCTGATCCCCGGCGAACTTCAAAAAGTGTGGGAGCTGGTGTTGAATACGGAGAATTACGCTGCTTGGAGAAGCGACTTGAGTAAAACAGAAGCGATAAGCGACAAGCAATTTATCGAATATACCAAAAACGGCTACCCTACGACCTTTACCGTGACGCTTGTTAAGCCATACAGACGATGGGAATTTGATATGGAAAACAGCAATATGACAGGTCATTGGACTGGCATTTTCACTGCCAAAGGCGATGAAACAGAGATAGATTTTACGGAACAAGTGAAAGCGAAGAAATGGCTGCTGAAGCCTTTTGTGAAATCGTATTTGAGAAAGCAGCAGACACAGTTTGTTGCGGATATAATGAAAAATTTTTCATAAAGACTTATATATAGGAAGGCGGTTTGTTATGAAGAAGTATGAGTATATGACAGTTGATTTAAGCGCAGAGCCATCATTTAATGTTCATATTAAGCTGGATCGGTATATTGAGAAGCTCAATGAATATGGAAAACAGGGCTGGCGTTTGATTTCCGGAACTGATGACTGGAAGTATTCGATCTTTGAGCGTGAAATTGATGATGAAGAATAAAAGACAGGAGGCGTATAACCTATGAAAGATATGATCGGATACTGCGGATTGGACTGCGAAAAATGCGACGCATACACAGCAACCATCAATGACGATCAGGTTTTGCGGGAGAAAACGGCGAAACTGTGGGCAGAGTTAAACAACGCCCCCATTCTGCCGGAACATATTAA
Organism: Roseburia sp. CLA-AA-H209; assembly: GCF_020687575.1. Taxonomy (NCBI): domain Bacteria; kingdom Bacillati; phylum Bacillota; class Clostridia; order Lachnospirales; family Lachnospiraceae; genus Roseburia; species Roseburia sp. CLA-AA-H209. The sequence goes on along the minus strand of NZ_JAJEQU010000005.1, from coordinate 80,200 downwards.
CTGCGAGGGCTGCCGTATGAACGGAGCGAAAACGGTATTTTGCGATAGTCTGTGTGGGATTCGGAAGTGTGCGTTAAATAAAGGCGTTTCCACTTGCGGCGACTGTCCGAAATTAGAAAACTGCCCGACTGTTGGAGCGATCCTCGAAAACAATCCGGTGGCTTTGGAGAATTTGAAAGGATAGAATACATAGAGTATCAAATTGGAATTTGTGGTGATGAGGAAATGACAGAAGAAACTAAATTAAGAATAATGAATGAACTGCAACAGCATGGATATGCCATAAACAATATCAATGATTTGTTTAATATATCTCATAAAGATAGAAAACTTATTCCTTATTTGTTAGAATTGCTCGACTACTTATCTGATGAAAGAGATAAAGAATTTGTTGTACGTTGTTTAGGGGTAAAGGGATTTACAGAAGCAATACCGAAGTTGTTAACAGAGTTTAAAAGTGCAAAGAATAATTATTACCGTTGGGCGATTGCAAATTCAATCAATATTATACACAGTATGACAATAGAAAAAGAGCTGATCGAGTTGTCATCAAGCAAAAAATATGGTACTGGACGGCAAATGTTAGTGCTTTCTTTGGGAGAATATAAGTCGGATTTATCATTAAACTGTTTGGTCAGTCTCTTAAATGACGAAGAAGTAAGAGGTCACGCTTTACAGGCATTAGGAAAATGCGGAAATCCTGAAGTATTATCAGATATTGAAATGTACTGTAATTCTGAGAATAATTGGATAAAGAAGGTAGCAATCAATGCAGCTAAAAAAATCAAAAGAAAATATCTATAAATCCTAAGTTGTCGAGCTTGAAAAGGAGCGAATGAAATGGCTTTTGACTACAAGAAAGAATATAAAGAATTTTATATGCCGAAGAACAAGCCCGGTATTATAGAGATTCCGAAAATGAACTACATCGCAGTCCGGGGAAAAGGCAATCCCAATGAGGAAAACGGGGAATATAAAAGCTCCATCGGCTTGTTATATGGAATTGCCTTTACCATAAAGATGAGCTACAAGGGAACTCATAAGATCGAGGGCTTCTTTGAGTATGTCGTGCCGCCCCTTGAAGGGCTTTGGTGGCAAGAAAACACACAGGGACTTGATTACGCCAGAAAAGAAGATATGCACTTTATCTCTATGATCCGACTGCCAGATTTCGTAACGAAGGAAGATTTTGAGTGGGCAGTTCAGGAAGCAACAAAAAAGAAAAAGCAGGATTTTTCTAAAGTTGAGTTTTTCCCCTATGACGAGGGGTTATGCGTTCAGTGTATGCACATCGGCTCGTATGACGCTGAGCCAGCCACCGTTGATTTAATGCACGACTATATGAAAGCAAATGGGTACGAACTGGATATTACGGATACAAGATACCATCACGAAATCTATCTGAGCGATCCGAGAAAATGTGATGTGAGCAGACTGAAAACGGTCGTGCGCCACCCGATCCGGAAAGCGGAGTAATCGGAGGTTAGTATGCCAAAAGAAGTCGAGCCCAAAAATACGACAAGGGCTGCGGCGTATGCGCTTTGGATGAAAGCGCCCAATCCAATGGTCACTTTTTTCAAGACCTTTGATGTGACCAATCTGATCAAGGTCAGCAGGAAAAGAAATCTGAAATTTAATATGTTGCTCGATTACTGTATCGGCAGAGCTGCCGCAGGGGTAAAGGAATTTTACATCCTTCCGGTTGGCGATAAGCTCATACAGTATGACACCATAGCAGTCAATACCATCGTGAAAAACAAAGAGGGCGAAGTCAGCTCCTGCGACCTTTCCTATAAAGCCGAGTTAAATCAATTCAACGAGGAGTATCTGAAATATACGACACAGGTCGCCGCAAGGTGTCAGGACAGGGACTTATCCGAAAACAGTATGGTCATCGGCACTTCCGCCATCATAGATACGGAAATCGACGGAGCTGTTGGTATGAACAGCGGCATTTTCAACAATCCCTTTATTATTTGGGGCAGATACAAAAAGAAATGGCTTCGGTATTACCTGTCTCTCTCTTTCCAGTTCCATCACACGCAGATGGACGGCGCTCACGCAGGCACATTTTTGAAGAACTTGCAAGATGAAATCAATCTGCTGAAGTAAAAAACCGTAGGGCTTTCATTGAAGCTCTACGGTTTTTAACATTTATTGAGTATGACTATCCTTTGGAATAGGGAAAGAAATTGTAACGGCAAATCCACCTTGTTTGCCGTGATCGAAAGACACTGTACCATTATGGGCGGAAACGATCTGTCCGACAATCAAAAGCCCTAAGCCGTGCCGTGGCTCGGTTGTCCCGCTGTCACTCATCATATAGTGGGGCGTAGTCCTGAGTTTCTCTAACTTTTCATCGGTAACGCCGACGCCGTTATCTTCTACGACGATTTTATATTCTGTATCGCTTTTTCGGACGCATACTGAAATCGTACAGCCATCAGGATTGTGCGTTTGAGAATTTGTAATCAGATTTCCGATTGCCCGCCGCAACAACTCTTTATCTCCATTTATGACACAGGCAGTCAATGCTTCATCTGTATTCCATTCTATCGGATACTTTTCTTCCATATCTAAATTGATAAAGTCAACAACGCTTTGTCTTGCGATTGCTACGAGATTGACAGGCTCTGGATGGATCGGCTGCATATTATATTCTAACTTCGAGGCAAGATTCAGGTCATTGATGAGATTTTTCATTTTTGTACTTTGCTGACGGATAATCCGTGCCTTTTTCCTTTCGCTTTCCGGTAGGCTTTCATTGTCCTCAATCTGTCCGGCATATCCCATTACCATAGAAAGTGGTGTGCGAATATCGTGAGAGACTCCGGAAATCCAGTTTGCTCTTGCTGTTTCCTTTCTTTGCAGGTTTCGCTTCTGTTTTTGGAGAATATCCGATGTTTGATTGATTTTAGCGGCAAGGTCGGATAAAAGTCCTTTTTCCTTGACATAAACAGGCTCACCTGAAGGTAGCGCCTGTATGCCGTTTGTAATCGGTTTAACGGATTTCAGCAGCTTGGAATTGGCGATCATATAAATCAGGAAAATCAAAAAAACATTCACACCGATTACAATCAGGACAGTATACGGGGCGTTTTTGATGAAATCATAATCCCAACTCGGAGACATATGTTTCCAATATCGGTCTTTCGGATAGCCGACAACGACCAATCCATTTTCGCATTCTCCCGTATAGGTCGGGTATCCATCAATATATCCTCGTGTCAGACTTGCAATGTCGGAGATCGTATAGTGCAGAGGAACGGTATCCGGCAGATTTTCCGTGTGCCATTTTACCTCTAATGTGTCATTATCTATATAGATTGCCCACGCATTCTCCCCGCTTAACCGCTCCGTCATATCGCCGGATAAGATATATCCCGTTTCTGTTTTCTGTAAAGCTTCAGCAGTTTCTTTTGCAGTCGTCCACGGTCTGCCATTTGCCGTTTGACTTGCGGAAATAGCAGCAAGAATAATAATGTTAAGGACGATGACCAAGACTGTGCTTAACAGCAATATGCCTACAAACCGCCGAATGAGTTTCGTAATATCTTTCATATCATTTCCCCGTTAATACTAACTTGTAGCCTAAGCCTTTTACCGTAATGAGGGATACCGGCTTTGACGGGTTAGCTTCAATTTTTTCTCGGATTCTGCGGATATGCGCCATCAGCGAGTTTTCATATCCGTATGGATTATCTCCCCACGCAGCTTCGCAGAGCTGATCGATGGTTACAATTCTTCCCGCATTGCGGTAGAGCGCCAGCAGTATATCGTGTTCTTTTGCAGTCAGCGGGAAATGTTTATTTTCTTTTATCACTTCGGCACGGTCAAAGTCAATTTGGCTTCCGGCAAGTTGGACGATAGGATCTTCGCCTTTGTAGTACCGCCGCAGAATGATTCCGATACGCAGGGATAATTCTTTTGGCAGGAACGGCTTTACCATATAATCATCTGCACCAAGTCCCAATCCTTTCAGCTTGTCCTCATCTTCTCCACGGGCAGTTAAAAAGAGAACTGGGACTTCGGTAAAAGTCCGCATTTGTTCAAACAGAGAAAAGCCGTTCCCATCGGGCAGCATTACATCGAGAATGGCAAGATCAGGCTCCCAATCCCTGCATATTTTCAGAGCTTCGGCTACTGTTCCAGCAGTCTTGATTGTTTTGAAACCGTCCTGCTCTAAAATAGATGTTACCATTTCACGCAGATCAGCCTCATCATCTACGATGAGGATTTTTTTGTATTTTAAGTAATCATAGTCCATAATGCAATTCTCCTTTTTCTATATTATAGCATATCATTCCTGCATTTTCGCAGTGCAGTTCAAATGTAAGGTAAATGTAAGATAGAGAGAAGGTTGACACAAGGTTGCGCCTTTATACTAAAGACAACAAAGGAAAGGAGATTTCACAATATGAATATAATCGAAACTCAAAATCTGACGAAAACCTACGGCGATTTCACGGCAGTATCCCATCTGAATCTCCATATTCGCAAAGGAAGTGTTTATGGATTTTTAGGTCCGAACGGAGCGGGAAAATCCACAACGATGAAAATGTTTCTCGGTTTGACGCAGCCGACAGAAGGAAGCTTTCATATTGACGGAAAAACATACCCTTCAGACCGAGTTCCCATTTTGAAGGAAGTTGGCTCATTTATAGAAGCACCCGCCTTTTACGGGAATCTGAGCGGAGAGGAAAACCTTGAAATTATACGGAAAATTCTTGGGCTTCCAAAAAGCAGTGTCGATGACGCTCTGGAGCTTGTCGGCTTAACTGAATTTAGAAAAAGACTGGCAAAGAAATATTCTCTTGGTATGAAGCAGCGTTTAGGTTTGGCAGGCGCTTTGATCGGCAGACCGCCGATCCTGATTCTCGACGAGCCGACCAATGGACTCGATCCGGTGGGTATTCACGAGATACGCACCCTGATTCGTTCCCTGCCGCAGAAATATGACTGCACGGTATTGGTTTCTTCTCACTTGCTTCCTGAAGTAGAACTTATGGCTGACGATATTGGTATTCTGAATCACGGTCATCTGCTGTTTGAAGGAACAAAGGAAGAATTGAAAACAAGCGCTCGTGCCGCCGGATTTCCAACGGATAATCTGGAAGATACTTTCCTTGCTATGATTGATGAAGATAATCGCAGGAGAGGAGGTACGGTATGAGTCTCTTAATAGAATCCAAAAAGCTGAAGCGCACAGGCTATCTTCCTGCTTTTTTGGCAGGTGGCTTTCTTGCAGCAGCTTTTCCGGTTGTCTATATGATGGTAAAAGCAGAGGAAATGACTGCACTCGCAGGCAATCCGATTAACATACTGATGTCTGCGAACTGGCAGATGATGGCGATGTTGAATATTCTCATTTCCATTTGCGGCGCTTGTATGATGTACCACACGGAATATGCCGATAACGGTATGCAGAAAATGTCGGTGCTGCCCATTCGTCAAGGTAGTATGTTCTTTGGAAAATTTCTAATTGCCGCTTTGGTATTATCCGCAATGGTGGTCATAGAAATGGCAGTCTTAGTCGGCTGTGCAAAGTATTGGTTTCCAAGTTATGTGTTTGACCTGACCGAAATATTGAAAACCGCAGGTTTCCAAATTATAGTTACGCTGCCGACTGTAATGCTTATGCTGGTTATTGCGTCTGCCTGTAAGAATATGTGGGTATCCCTTGGTATTGGCGTGATTTTAGTATTTACGCTTTCCATTCTTCCGCAGGATAATATTGTGTTGAGCCTGTTCCCGTTTGCTTCCCCGTATCAAATGCTCTCTGCGGCAGTGGAAAATAGCCGCACAGCCTTATTTTTAGCTGTTTGCGGGATTGAAACGGTCGTGTTCGGTATTGCAGAAGTCCTTTATCTTCAAGTAAGGAGGTGTTTTGAATGAATTTCTTATCATTAGTCGGAGTGGAACTCAAAAAAATCCGCCGCTCCAAAATCTTATTGATCTTGCTGATCCCTGTCATTATGATGTGGATTCCAAGCATTATCAATGCGGATATGAACTTCGACCTGAGAGGAATCCCGATTACGCCGGAAAACAACTTTTTCATTCAGGGCTTTATGGGTATGGTTTGGTTTATGATCCCGGCGTCGCTGGTCATCTGTACGGTACTGCTGAATCAAACGGAACGCTCCAATAAAGGGATTTTGAAAATGCTGTCCCTGCCGATTAGCACAACGAAACTATGTCTTGCTAAATTCACAGTCCTGATTTTGTTGGCGGCATTTCAGATGGTTATGTCCATAGGAGCGTACTATATCTGTGCGGCAATCGTTACCCATACGCAGGATTATAATTTTATCCTTGAGCCATTATATGTCTGCAAAAATGTATGTAGTATCTATGCCGCTGCAATTCCAATGGCTGCTGTATACCTTGCGGTTTCCACTTTAATTCAATCTCCCATTTTTTCGGTCGGTATCGGTCTGGCTTCGATTGTACCTTCCGTGCTTATGATAAACACAAAAATCTGGTTTGCCTACCCGATGAGCTACCCGTTCTATCTGATAATGGTGGCGTATGGGAGAGCTGCTGAAGGTGTTTATGAAACACAAATCGCTTGGCTTCCGTGGCTGCCTGTTGCAGTCGGAATCACTATTTTGGCACTTGTCGTATCCTGTATGCGATACGGCGCATCTGAAAGGAGATAACTACAATGAAAAACAAAATTTTAACTGCGATTTCTACCATTATGCTCTTTGTCCCGTGGACGATCCTGCCACTGCGTACCTTTGATTGGGCGCTGGAATCCCCGGTAGCGGAGATTATGGTTTACAGTTACGCCGCCTTTATGATTTTTTCAGGTATCTTTTCCATTCTCAGCTATACCAAAGGAAAAGTAAAATCCAAACTTATGCAGGTATGTGTCGTGATTAACAGTATTTATGCGGTTGGCGCAATCGCAATTATCGGTATGAATATTGTAACGAGGATTGGCGGGTGATGATATGAAAAAAATAAAAATTCTGACTGCCGCTTTGCTTTCCTTATGTTTGGCTTTTGCTGTTACAGGGTGCAGCGGCGACAACCTGAAAGATAGTGTTATAAACGGCTTTAATGATATGCTCCAGCATTTCAGCAAATATGCCCTTACGGACGAAAAAGATTTGCAGGGCGATAAGACCAAAGGGGAAGATACCTATACCGGCTCCTATACAGCAGATTATGAGGATTTCAATGATAAAGAATACATCTTTGGAGGTACTGCGTTAGAACGGGATAAAGGAAGTGAGCTTAATGTAACTTACGAGTTGACGGTTGATTCCGGCACGGCGAAGCTTTACTGGCTTGATAAGGGCGAAGAAAAAATGATTGCCGATACAAGTAAAAACGGAACATATTCCGTTACCCTTGATGAAGGCGACAACTACCTTACTTTAGAAGGTAATGATTTTTGCGGCTCATTACAGGTGGTTGTGGAATGATTGCAAAAGCAAGAACAAATCCGCTAAATCTTTGTGCTATGCCTAATACTTTGGAATGTTCGATAAACCGCTAATTCACTCTTGTTCAGATAAAGCAGAGCTGGATTTAATTCGCCATCTACTTTGCCATTGTCGCCATTTAACTCGCCATTTAATTTGCCATTCCGTATTGTCGCATTGAGCATAAAAGCGTTATCAATTTTATTTCCCCATTTTTTAGCATAACATTGAGTAGTGAAAAGAATGAAAACCGCAGGACTTCGATATATAGCTCTGCGGCTTTCAGCTTTTCGATATTTTAGTCTCTTTTGATATGCTTTTGTATATCTTCCACAGACGGGAGCTGTTTGCTCAAAGCTTCAGGAAGCTCACTTGTAACTTTGTATTCGCTGACACCGATTGGCTTTGACATATCTTTTAAGGCATATTCAGCGACTAATGCGTTTTTGCTTTTGCACAGCAACAGACCGATAGAAGGATTGTCATTATCCTTTTTCAAAATCCCGTCAACGGCTGAGAGATAAAAGTTAAGCTGTCCAGCATATTCCGGCTTGAATTCTCCGGTTTTCAGCTCAATCACAACATAGCAGCGAAGATTAAGGTTGTAGAACAGAAGATCAATGTAAAAATCATCGCCGCCGACATTGAGATGATATTGATTGCCGAGAAACGCAAATCCCGTTCCCAACTCTAAAAGCAGCTTCGTTACATCCTGAACAAGAGCCTGCTCTATATCCCGTTCTACCATATCTTCCTTGAAAGGGATAAAATCAAAAATGTATGGATCTTTCATTGTTTGTACGGCAAGCTCACTCTGCGGCGAAGCAAGTCGGCTTTCAAAGTTTGAAATTTTATCAGCAATAGCCTGCCGTTCATACAAGCCGCTTTCAATCTGATGAATCAAGACATTATGCGACCAGCCATTTTCTGCGGTCTTTCGTATATACCACTCTCTTTGCTTTTCTCCTTTAACCTTATCCAAGATTGCAACATTGTGTGACCACGGAATTTGTGCAGACACCGTCTGCACAAATTGCTCATCAGGATAAGTGCTTGCAAATTTTGACATATATTTAAGGTTGCGAACAGAATAGCCCTTTGCGTTCGGGAACGAGAGCTTAATATCAGCCGCCAGATTTTCAATAAATTTATTGCCCCAAGATTTATGCTCGTTTATGATTTTTCCGATATTGTAATACAGCATAATCAGCTCTTTATTTACACTTAAAGTAGCTTTGTACTGCGCCTGCTGAATTTCCTGTTTGATAGTTTGCACCAAATCAAGATACTCGTTATTATTCATCAACATCTTTATACCCTCCAGTTATCTATTTCAAAAATTGATTGCGGTATTCCTGATGACGGAAACGATAGCCCTGTGCGATCAGCGTGTCCGTTTTCAATGCGACCAAGTTTATATCTGAGTGCATTGCCCGTGCGATCTGCTGAATATCATACCCATTTTCGATATATTCCAGTATTTCATCATCGGGCAGGGAAATTTGGGAAGCAAAGATGTTTGCCTCGTATTCCATTCGGCTTTGCCGCATATCGAAAATGTTAAATTCCTTGAAGCCGCCAGCCTTGACCGCTTCTTCTCTATGTAATGCGTCGTGTCCGATCTCGTGCAGCATTACGATACGCTCCATTACAGGGTGCAGATCGTCTTTTATAAAGATAAAGCGGTTACGCATTAAAACCTTGTATGCCCCTCGCTGCTTCTTGAACGATAACGGGATAACTTCTATCCCCAGTTCTCGTGCGATTTTATGTGGATCGTTTGTGCCAAGCTCATTTGTCAGCCGATTCGCCTTTCTGACAATCTCCAAAGTCTGAATATCCAAGAGCAAACACCCCCATTCTACTGTCGGTAAGTATATCTTATCAAATGCACTGTCCGAAAAAGAGGACATCAAGCGCTATTTTCTATATTTTTTGGGAGTGTACTTTTTATTCTTCTCTTTGGCGATCCAGTACGCTTCCTGAATGCCTTTCATCATCTCGTCCAAATCCTCATCTGCAAGTTCGCCGCCTGCAAAAAGTCCTGTAACTTCTGCCATAAGCTCCTTTGCCTGTCTTGCGCCATTGCGTCCATATTTAGATTCGGCGTTCAGCAAAAATTCCTCATCATCTGTAAGCAGATAGTTGACATCGACCTTCAGGACTTCCGCCATCTTATAATAGGTTTCCCTTTTTTTCGGATAGCGGGTGCCAGCCTCATAATTCGATACTGTCCGCAGAGAAACGCCGATTGCTTTTGCAAACTCATCTTGCTTTAAGCCTGCTTTCGTGCGGGCTTCTTTTACCTTTTCACAGAATTTCATTTCATCTGACCTCCAAATTATTCGACCTGATTTGAAAATATCTTGCGTATCTGTATTGACAAGCGCAAGTAAATTTCGTATAATGTCAATACGCAAGTAAGTTGCGTATACATAATACCTTAACTTGCGTATTTTGTCAAGGGAGTTCAGCAAATTAGCTTGAACTTTTATCTACCAACAAATGATACCCGTTTTAAGGATTGAGGCGAACAGATGGGACGGAAAGATACACTCGCTGCGAAAAGCATTCGGAAAATGTATGAGCAGCTTAATTTGAATCAATCGGATATATTCTCGAAAACAAAATTGCTTCTTGGCGTATACCGTGATGTGGTCTGGATTACGCTGAGCGAGTCTGCCCGTGTGAATGAGGAGCTGGCATATTACGGAGAAGAACTGGACAGCGCCCTTGTCTATTTGGAGCTGTTTGCGCCGGATACCGAGAAGCAGGAGTTTGAGAGCCGTATCAGCGCTTTGTTTGAGAACAAGTGGATGGTTGACCTGATTGATACCGCTATGGCGAAAATATATGACTACCATAACAACGGCAGGCTGTACCACGAAATCATATCGAAAAGCTACCTGACAGCATTTCGGTATACGGAGAGCGAACTGCTCGATCTCTTGAATATGGAGCGCAGTACCTTTTACGACCGGAAACGGGAAGCGATTTTGCTTCTCGGCGTATCCCTGTGGGGATATGCGATTCCGTGCTTCAAAGGAATCTTTAATATGAAGGGAGCTGATGAAAGCGGCGATATTCCCGATTTTTTCAAATAAAGGCTTGTCCGACTAAAGTCCGACGAAATCCCTACTGAATGTCCGACCTTGCGTATGCTACACTGTGTATGCTGCCCGAAGAACGGCTTTCGTTTACAGAACGAGGTTGAAAACGAAATGGCAGAAAATTGGCACAGTTTTGCCGATGATACGGAAAAGCAAATCTGTTACAATTAGTATGCCTAAAGCTTTGAGAATTTTTCTTGATTTTTAAATGCTGGTTGAATATCTTTTAGGCGGCAATACAGCAGCTTAGGCAAAACGAATTGAATATGTGTTTTGAAGAAGCAGTTATAGCTTTCAGCCTTCGGGCGTGAATGTTATAGCTGCTTTTTTGTGCAGCCCTTTTCGCTTTTGTCAGGCGGAAAGGGAGCTTTATGTCTATTGCAGTATGGCAGGCGTTTATATGTAGGTATCCGTGATCTCCGGAGTTTTTGATTGTGACCTTATATATCAAAAATTCCAAATTTAAGGAGATTACGGAAATGAAAAAACTTACAGTAAGCGAGCAGGAAGAATTATTTGCACAGGATTGTAAACTCATTAACCTTCGGTATGAGTATAGTGGTTTCACTGGGACGGAAAAATGGGCGATTGTAACGGAACTGTCCGAAGAAGCATTGTGGGATAAGTACCCTGATGTCATCAGCAGGTATATGCCGTTTATCCTTCTGTCAATGGCTCAGGGGGAAGTGATTAGTGAATCACATAGAAATAATGATAAATATGAAAAGCGCAGCAAAAGGACAATAGATGTGTACGGATACGAAGATGATATTTTTGAGCAGTTCCATCCGAAATCTATCGCACCGTTTATTGATCCGTTTGATAAAGCGGAGGAGGAACAGATCGAGGAAGAAAAAGAAAAGCTGCGGCAGTTAGAACTTTCTAAGGTAAGGCAAGCGTTAAGTATGCTGCAACCTGTTCAAAGGGAGCGCCTTCTTAAATCCGTCTTGCTTGGGATTAGTTCAAGAAAAATTGCAAAAGAGGAGGGCATAAATTATAGCTCCGTAGACAAGTCAATCGCTGCCGCAATAAAAAATTTCAAAAAATTTTATGAAAATCTCTGATTTTGGGTGTGCATTTCGCACCCCTTTGTCCAAATGAGTGAAGGGGTATTTCTATTCCGGATATGAAATGCGCTTTCAAAACTCAATGAACAGAGAGGTTATACATAGAATGAAGAAAACAGAAATCAGGCGTGGAGATATATTTTCCTACGATTTTGGCACAAGAATCGGCTCTATCCAATCAGGTGTAAGACCTGTGCTGGTAATTCAGGCAGACAATTTCAATGCGAATGCGCCTACTGTTATTGTTGCGTCCATTACGAGTGTAATAAAAAAGAGGTATTTGCCGTCCCACATTATTTTAGGCGAGGATTTTGGTCTGACGAAGCCTTCAATGGTGTTGCTTGAGCAAATACAGACTGTGAATAAAGATGATTTGACAGAGTATATTGGCTTTGTTGATGATGAGCGCCTTTGGAGACAGATTAACGCAGCCTTGAAAAAAACATTCGGTCTATGGCTTTACAACACTGACAGGATCGGCGACATTCGCTGCCTGTGTCCTAAATGCTTAAACGACTATTTTTGCAATCCGAACTATGTTGTCAGACGCCTTGATCCTTTCGCTAAAAGTAAAGGCACTTGTGATAAGTGCAATGATAGAGGTTGGGATTATATCGTTTATGACAAACGCACCTCTTTCAAAGGGAAAGGGGTATAGGGATGTCGCAAAACAGGGAAAGGAAACGGAAGTTTGACATTCCTATATGGTGTAAGGCAAATCTGTCGATTGAAGAAGCCGCAGCCTATTCCGGTATCGGAATGGCGAAACTTTATGAGATGACAGAAAGTGAGGATTGCCCATTTGTCTTATGGATAGGTAGCCGGAGAATGATTAAGCGAAAAGTTTTTGATGAGTATATAGAGCGGCAATACTCAATTTAATGAAAAAGTCAAGCCTGCGATGAGCCGATTCGCATAATTGGCTTATCGCAGGACATTGGCTATGCTGTAACTACCAAAAGCAAGGAGGTACAGCAATATGCTCAACAAAAAGAACGATCCGGATATGTCGAGAGTCCCGTTGTGGAAGAAAATGAATTTGACGGTGGAAGAAGCCGCCGAATACTCAGGAATAGGCGTATCTAAAATTAAAGAAATTTCAAATCAAAAAAACTGTCCCTTTGTCCTATGGAATGGAACAAAGCGGTTGATTAAAAGAAAACAATTCGAGGATTATCTCGAAACACAATATTCCGTCTGAGAGGAGGACAAGCTAATGGATAATAAACTGACTGAAACAGGCAGTTCCAACAGGCGTGTAGCTACTGTTCCAATTTGGGTAAAACCTTATTTGACGATAGAAGAAGCGGCAGAGTATACGGGAATAGGCAGGGATAAGCTTTATGAAATGACGAGCCTTGCCGATTGTCCGTTTGTGCTGTGGGTAGGCAATCGGAGAATGATTAAGCGCAGGATTTTTGATGAATACATTGAGCAAATGTATTCAATATGATGGAGGTTGTATGGACGAAAAAATTTTAGCTTACAGAAGTGAACTCCAAAAGAGGTCGGAAAACATACCATTTTGGACGAGAACGATTTTAACCGTTGAGGAAGCTGCCGCATACACCGGAATCGGAAGGGCAAAAATCCGTCAAATCATTTCACAAGGGAATTGCCCTTTCACGGTAAATAACGGCACACAAATCTGTGTGATCCGAGAAGCGTTCATTGATTATCTTGATAAGCAGTTTCGCATATAGGAGGAGAGAGAATTATGCCGAGAACAAAAAGAAAAGACAAGTCGAGAGCCGTGCTTCGGACAGGCGAATCACAAAGGGCTGACGGAACTTATCAATTCCGGTGGACTGACAGTAATCATAAGAGGTTTTGCGTATATGCCAAGACGCTTGATGAATTGCGCTATAAGGAAGAACAGATTAAAAAGGATAAGAGCGATGGCATTAAAACCGAAGCCCGATATACGACGGTCAACGAGGTCTATGAGCTTTGGAAGGAGCTGAAGCGAGGGCTGAAGAACAACACCTTTGAGAATTATAAATATATGTATGAAACCTTTGTCCGTCATCAAATAGGCTCAAAGACAGTTTCATCGTTGAAAAAAACAGACATAAAGAGGTTTTATAATTACCTTACAGACGAGCGCCAGTTAAAACCTTCGACCATTGACAGTATCCATACGGTTTTACATCAGATTTTGGATATGGCTGTTGACGATGATTACATAAGGAATAATCCGTCAGATAATGTACTTAGAGAGTTGAAGCAAGCACATTGCTTTAAGACAGAAAAGCGCAGAGCTTTAACCCGTCCCGAACAGGAGTTGCTTTTAAGCTATTTGAAAAATACTCCCACCGCACAATATTGGTATCCAATCTTTGCGGTTTTGGTAGGAACAGGGCTTCGAGTCGGAGAACTTACCGGATTAAGATGGTGTGATGTCGATCTGGAGAACGGTGTTATTGATGTAAATCATACTTTGGTTTACTATGACCACCGCACCGATGGAAGCAAAAAAGGCTGCTATTTTAATGTCAATACGCCGAAAACTCCGGCTGGAAAAAGAAAAGTGCCAATGCTCAGTTTTGTGAAAGAGGCAATTATAATGGAAAAGGAAAGGCAGGAGCTGCTCGATCTTCATTGTACCGCTACCATTGACGGATACACAGATTTCATTTTTATCAATCGCTTCGGAAATCCGCAACATCAGGGAACACTGAATAAAGCAATCCGCCGCATAATTCGTGACTGTAACGATGAGCAGTTTTTGAAGAACGAAAATCCCGAAGTGCTACTTCCGCATTTTAGCTGCCATTCATTAAGACATACATTTACAACGAGAATGTGCGAAGCGGGCGTGAATGTTAAGGTGATTCAAGACACGCTTGGTCATAAGGATATTTCAACAACGCTCAATATCTATACCGATGTGACGAAGGAGCTTAGGCAGTCTGAGTTTGAAGGTCTTGACTCATATTTCAAAAGCGAGTATAATGAAGTGTCTAACGAATAAGTGGCATTTCTTGAGCGAGGATAAAAGCTTCTACACCATTTACACCAATTTATACTCCAATCCCCCGAAAAACTACACGAATTTATAGGGATATGGCGATTCAGGAAGAAACCCCGTTTAGACCTGTTATGAGATATGAGGAGGTTTAGGAGAGATTGAAAAGATGGTTGCTTTCGTCCCGACAATGAAGTCATTGGATAAAAAAGACCAATAAAATCAAGGGTTTGCGGACTTCCAACTTGTATGGTACGACAGGAGTACGACAAAATAACCTATCTTAAAGGGTTAAAACAAACGATTTTAAATTAAAATCGAGTCAGTTCAAGTTCATATTTTGTACTATAAGGACATTTTTCTAAAAGAAATTTTAGAGGAATGTCCTTTTTTGTTATGGTCAACGGAACAAAATAAGAAAATGGAGGAAGTCAGTATGAACAGTACAGCGTTAGGAGCAGAAAAAGAAAATATTAACTTTATCAGTGAAGCACATGAGAAATTCTACTATGAAAAAATTCAGAAAGTTAGAGAAGCAGATGTATATCACAAGGCACTTTGCTATTGCATTGGAATGAACGAAGATACACGAAGAAATGTGGATAGAATTTATAATTTCAAGACTGGATGTGTAAAACCGGAGTGCCTGCATGAAGGCTGGCAGACCAGTGGAAGTGCAAAGGTTGTCAGAATGGCATTTAATCTGTATTGCAATGGTACACCGAGCGTGGATGATGAACAGGACACAGAGGAGCAGGTGGATGAGTGCCGGAGATATTCAGTAGAGGATTTGTTCTGCTGTTGCTATGCACCATATTTCTGGCAGGCAATACAGATTCGCTATCCGGAGTATGCCACATACAATAAAAATTTGTATGCAATGTTTGGAGGAAATGATTGATGTTAAAGATTCGGTTGATGGGAACAAAAAATGATATTACATGGTTCAAAAAAATCATGCAGAGACACCCAAAGGTAGAGGTTCTGGAAATGTCAGACCTCTATCCCAACAAGGGAACAGATAAATATTACAGATCGTATGTAGAAGTAAAAAAGAGCAATGTAAAAGAATAATAGTAGAATTTGGAGGAATTTCATCATGTGTAAAGTTATAGTAATCGGAAACCAGAAAGGTGGAGTTGGAAAGACCACCACAACAAGTAATCTAGGTATTGGACTTGCAAAAAAGGGGAAAAAGGTGCTTCTGATAGATGCGGATGCACAGGGAAGCCTGACAGCAAGTTTAGGCTTTCAGGAGCCGGATAAACTGGATGTATCTCTTGCAACCATTATGGCGAATATCATCAATGAAGAAGATATGGAGCCGGATTATGGCATCCTAAAGCATGACGAGGGTGTAGACCTTATGCCCGGCAATATAGAGTTGTCGGGATTGGAAGTATCACTGGTAAATGTCATGAGCAGGGAGCTTGTGCTTCGGACTTATATAGAACAGCAGAAAGAAAGGTATGATTACATTCTGATTGATTGTATGCCTTCCCTTGGCATGATTACCATAAATGCCTTTGCAAGTGCCGACAGCATCCTTATTCCGGTGCAGGCAGCATATCTGCCAGTAAAAGGTCTGGAACAGCTTATAAAGACCATAGGAAAGGTAAAAAGGCAGATCAATCCAAAATTGGAGATTGAAGGTATTCTGCTTACTATGGTTGATAACAGAACGAATTATGCAAAAGACATCAGTGCATTGGTTGTGGAGAATTATGGTAGCAAGGTAAGAATATTTGAAAACAGTATTCCGATGTCGGTAAGAGCTGCGGAGATTTCTGCTGAAGGTGTCAGCATTTATGAGCATGATCCAAATGGAAAAGTAGCGAGTGCCTATCAGTCATTGACAGAGGAGGTGCTTGCAGATGAATAAAACAGGAAGTGCCGCAAAGGTAAAACTGAACAGCTTCGATGATTTATTCGGAGATGGACAGCCACAGGCAGGAATAGAGCAGGTACAGGAAATTGCATTATCAGAACTGCATGAGTTCAAAGGTCACCCATTTAAGGTACTGGACGATGAAAAGATGCAGGAGACGGTGGAGAGTGTCAGAGAGCATGGCGTGCTGATGCCGGGTATTGCAAGACCAAGAGCTGAGGGCGGCTATGAAATTATTGCAGGACATCGCAGGAGACATGCGTGTGAACTGGTAGGACTTGAAACAATGCCGATGTTTATCCGTAATTATACGGATGATGAAGCCACGATTATTATGGTGGACAGCAATATCCAAAGAGAAGATATTCTTCCAAGCGAAAAAGCAAAGGCATACCGCATGAAATATGATGCTATGAAGCATCAGGGAAGCAGAACAGGCGGACTTACTTTGGAAGAACTTGGAGAAGCCGCAGGAGAAAGTGCAAAAACAGTTCAAAGATATATATGGATTTCACGCTTATCGGAACCATTGCTTGATATGGTTGATGCAGGGAAAATAGGCATTATGCAGGCTGTTGACCTTTCATTTTTATCCGAGGATGCACAGCAATGGGTATTGGTTGCCATACAGGACACCAATGCTGTCATAAGCAAACAGCAGAGTGCCATGCTAAAGGAGAGTGACAAAAAGGGAGAACTGACTTTTCCAATGGTGCGTATGCTTCTGGAGAAAGAAAAGCCAGTAGAGCGTAAGGTTGTTATAAAAACGGAACGCATTAACAGTTATTTTCCGGATACATACAGCACAGATGATATAGAAAAAATAATATTTCAGCTATTAGATAACTGGAAGAATACACAGTAGGAAGGAGGAGACGAGAATGGGAGAAATTTTGCAGCTAGATTATTATTACGGAATAGAAGCGGAACAGTTCTCATTCTATCGTGTTCCACGCCTGCTGATAAAGGACGAGAGATTTAAGAAGCTGTCCAGTGATGCTAAATTGTTGTATGGACTTATGCTTGATCGTATGTCGCTGTCTATGAAGAATGAATGGTTTGACGATGAAAATCGTGCATACATCATTTATACCATAGACAGCATTATGGAGGATTTGGGATGCGCTAAGGAAAAAGCTGTTAAGGTATTGGCAGAGCTTGATTCTGTAAAAGGAATTGGTCTGGTAGAAAAGGTTCGCAGAGGACTTGGAAAACCGGATATAATTTATGTGAAAAATTTTGCTTCTATTACTGAACAGATGGACGAAAAAGAGCCAGCAAATGCTGATAAAATCACAGAAGTCGGAAAATCGAACTTCAAGAAGTCAGAAAATCGAACTTCTGGAAGTCAGAAAACCGAACCACAAGAAGTCAGAAAATCGAACTTCCGGAAGTCAGAAAATCAAACCTCTGGAAGTTCGGAAATCAAACCTCAAGAAGTCGGAGAATCGAACCCTAATTATACTAACTATAATCAGACTTATATGAATCAGACTAATTATAACCAGACTGAGTTGAGTTATACCAATCCAATCAATCAATCTGTGACAGAAAAGCCACAAGCTGATGTGATGGATGCGATGGATGATGCACAGTCTTACATAGAACTGATTAAAGAGAATATCAGTTATGATCATCACATGAAGTATGATGGCTATGGGGAAAAGGAACTTTATGACGAATTGTTTGGGATAATCTGTGAAGTGGTATGCGTAAAAAGAAAATCAATCCGGGTTGCAGGAGAGGACTATCCGTATGAACTCGTAAAATCTAGATTTTTGAAACTGAATAGCAGTCATCTTGAGTATGTGATTGGTTGCATGAAAGAGACAATAACGAAGATAACCAATATCAAGTCGTATATGATAACAGCGCTTTATAATGCACCAGCCACGATAAATCATTTCTATCAGCAGGAAGTGCAGCATGATATGTATGGAGGAGGATGGCATGAAAAGGGTATTGTTTAAGGTGATTTTGCCGATGGCATTTATTGTGATCTGGTTGGATATGTGTTACTGGATATGTCTGGGAGAAAACGGTATGAACTGGTTTCAGTTCTGGATTATGGGTGGCTTTCCCTTCGGCATACAAAGGATGCTTGTATTGCTGATACCTCGTAATTTTGGAATAGCCGGGAGCATAGGAGTGTTGGCATTAGACGCAATCATCGGTGGCATGATCGGAGTGATTGCCCTTGCAATAAAAATTATTGCAATCATTAGGGAAGTAATCAATATCATAATGGAACTTGCAGGAAAGAGAATTTCTTGTTGAATAGGAGCAGGTATGAAATGAAAGTTTTTATACCTGCTTATTTTATAACTTCTGATCACAGCGTCCAGAAGTGGAAAGGAACTGATATGGAATCAATGAGAGACACCAAGCGTATCATGGAGCGTGAAATCAAAAAAGGAAGCACACCATTATCTTTTGAACAAATGGAGATTGATACAAATAATTATCAAGAGATTACTTCTGTGGAGAAACTGACACAGGTATTGCAGTACCTTCACAGGGTAGGCAATTACAAGTCTTTAGCGGGAAAAACGGTGATCAATAATGTTTACACTTTTATGCGTGGAAGAACACCGGATTTTACCAGAGCAAGAAGTATATTTGACCGGGAAAAGATATATCATCAGATGCTTCGGCAGGAAAAGAAGATGAAGCCAGTTTATGACGGAGATTGTTATATCGAAACAGCAAAGTGCTATTTTTCATTGCCGGAGGAATGGGAAAAGCATAAAATGATGTATCTGAATAATGATGCGTTTGGTTTTATCCTGTCGAATAAGTATATTTTGGGATTGTATAAATATTGCAGGGAAGCAAGGCGGGATATTGCAATGGAAGCTAATGAAATACCAGAGAATACAAATACAATTATTCAGCGGCTTATAAATATGGATAATCTGGAAGTGTTGTCACATTGTTTGCTGCTTGATGATGTATGGATAGAAAATAATCTGATTGGTGCAAAGATGTACACGATTTTCAAATTAGGAAATTCTTCTCAAAGCACAGCTTTTCTGCTATAATGGGCATTAGCTTATTATGTCTGGAGGAAATGAATATGTGCGATGAAAATATGAATTTAGAAGAACAGGTTACTGAGCCTGTTGAGCCAAAGGTGGAAACAGAACCATTATTTGAGGAAATGGTGGATTTTGATACATTCAGCAAGTCAGATTTCCGTGTTGTAAAAGTAAAAGAATGTAGTGCTGTGAAGAAAAGCAAAAAGCTGTTACATTTTGTTTTAGATGATGGCACAGGAACAGACAGAATTATTCTCTCTGGAATCCATGCATATTATGAACCGGAGGAACTGGTCGGAAAGACATTACTTGCAATTACAAATTTACCACCTAGAAGTATGATGGGAATTGATTCCTGTGGTATGCTTTTATCCGCTGTTCATACAGTAAATGGAGAGGAAAAGCTGAATTTAGTTATGCTGGATGATGCAATTCCGGCAGGTGCAAAGCTCTACTAATTAAAAAGAATATAGAAAAATATACAGCGTTAAGGCAGATATGAGATCGAAAGGTTTTGTATCTGCTTTTTTTATTGCAACAACTTCTGGTCACGGCGTCCAGAAGTGGAAAGGAAAAGGAAATGAACAGAAAAGATGTGAAGAAATTATTGCTTGCTGTTATTGCTGTGGTAATTGTGGCAAAAATAGCAAGAGACATTATGAAAGCGAGAAAGCAGAAAGAAAATATTCCTGCTGATATATTCGAGGATTTTTATGAGGAAGAAATGAACTGGTGGGATAAAGACCTTGAGGAAGGGGAGGAGCAGTAAGTATGGCAATGAAAACACAGCTTCACAGGCTGTTGGTTCCACCCTAAATCAAGTTGGTGCAGATAAGGAAGGAGGTACACCGTGCAGGAGGAAACAACACAGAAAACCATTGCTCTTGCAATCAAGACTTCCAAACTGACCGCAAGCGTGTTACAGAAGGCGATGAAGATGTATCTGGAACACCAGAAGCATAAGGAGCCTTCCCATGGGAAAATCCCGGTAAAAAAGCTGGTCGGTCAGGGAGAGGGTGCAAAGTCCATTGAGGTTACGGATAGCAATATTAAATCCTTTGAGCGTGTTGCAAGGAAATACAATGTCGATTTCGCAGTAAAAAAGGATAAGACCATGGAACCACCCAAGTATCTTGTATTTTTCAAGGGCAAGGATGCCGATGTGATTGCACAGGCATTCAAGGAATTTGTCAAAGTTAATGAGAAAAAACAGCAGCGTCCGTCACTCAGACAGAAACTGAAAGGACTTCAGAAGATTGTTGCACAGAATAAAAATAAGGAGCGCAGCAGAGAGAAAAATAAGGACAAGGGACAGAGCTTATAAGCAAGGTCATTGACGGGATTGTGAAAGATTTGCAGTCAATTCCGAAAACTCTCAAAGAAAAAACAAAAGGGGTAAATAAAAAGCAGCTTGCCCTGAAATGTGCTCCCTATGTGATCTTCGGGTATGTTCTGAATAAGGTTTCATGGCTGTATGGACAGCAGGCAGGTGATAACACCTTACAGAAGGTGTTGGACACAATCAATGGGATTGGAGGTGCGTTCCATAATCCGCTACCAAGTTTTCTGCCGAGGGATTTACTGGTAGGAGTGGGTTGCGGAATTGGATTTCGTATGGTAGTTTATTATAAAGCGAAAAATGCAAAGAAATTCCGGCAGGGAGTGGAGTACGGTTCAGCAAGGTGGGGAACCGCCAAGGATATTGAACCGTATGTTGATCCTGTATTCGAGAACAACGTATTATTAACTGCAACGGAGAGACTTATGATGTCGGGCAGACCAAAACAGCCAAAGTATGCGAGAAATAAAAACATACTTGTAATCGGTGGTTCCGGTTCCGGCAAGACCAGATTTTTTGTTAAGCCGAACCTCATGCAGATGCACAGTTCCTACGTTGTGACTGATCCCAAAGGCACAGTCCTCGTGGAATGTGGCAAAATGCTGTCTAAGAATGATTACCGGATTAAGGTGCTTAATACCATTAACTTTGCAAAATCAATGCATTACAACCCTTTCGCTTACATCCGGAGCGAAAAGGACATTCTGAAACTCGTAAACACAATCATTGTAAATACCAAAGGGGAAGGACAGCAAGCCTCTGAGGATTTCTGGGTGAAAGCCGAAAAGCTCTATTACACGGCACTGATCGCATATATCTGGTACGAAGCACCGGAGGAAGAACAGAATTTTTCCATGCTGATTGATCTGGTGGATGCCAGTGAAGCAAGGGAAGATGATGAAAATTTCAAAAATGCGGTTGACCTGCTGTTTGAGGAGCTGGAGCAGAAGAACCCAAACCATTTTGCGGTAAGGCAGTATAAGAAATATAAACTTGCCGCAGGTGTTGTATGCTCTAAAAGACTTCTTAATCAAGCGGTTGGGAAGTCTCTTAGAACACACAACCTAAAACCGAAGAAAGGAGCGCAAGCTATGAGAAAAAACGAGAAAATCACAGCTCTGTACGAACGACTGAGCCGTGATGACTTTGGCAAAGATGATGACCAACAGCGTGAGAGCAATTCCATTTCCAATCAAAAGGCTATGTTGGAGGAGTTCGCCGCACGGCAGGGCTTTACAAACATTGTCCATTTCACGGACGATGGCATTAGTGGTACTTGCTTTGATCGTCCCGGATTTTTGGCAATGATGAAAGAGGTTGAAGCCGGGAATGTGGAGTATCTGTGTATCAAGGACATGAGCCGCATGGGTCGTGACTATCTGAAAGTCGGTCAGATTATGGAAATCCTGCGTCAGCGTGGCGTTCGCCTTATCGCCATCAATGACGGCGTGGACAGTGCCAGAGGGGACGATGATTTTACCCCTTTCCGCAACATTATGAACGAGTATTATGCCAGAGACACCAGCCGTAAAATCCGTTCCACTTTCCAGTCAAAAGGCAAGTCCGGCAAGCACCTCACAGGCACGGTCATTTACGGCTATCTCTGGAACGAAGCCAGAGACCAATGGTTGGTTGACCCCGAAGCCGCTGATGTGGTCAAGCGCATCTTTGCCATGACGATTGAAGGCTACGGTCCGTATCAGATCGCCAGCAAACTGAAATCGGAAAAGGTGCTTATTCCGTCTGCTTACCTTGCCAAACACGGCGAGGGCGTGAACAAAAACAAGACTTTCAAAGATGTGTACGGCTGGGGTTCTTCCACCATCTGCAACATTCTTGAAAAGCGTGAGTATCTGGGACACACCATCAATTTCAAGACCCGAAAGCACTTCAAGGACAAAAAAAGCCATTATGTCCCGGAGGACGAATGGACGATTTTCGAGAATACCCATGAGCCTATCATTGACCAGCAGACCTTTGACCTTGTGCAGAAAATCCGTGGGAATGTCAGACGCTACCCGGACGGCTGGGGCGAAGCAGCTCCCCTCACAGGCTTGCTTTATTGTGCAGATTGCGGCGGCAAGATGTATGTCCACCGTACTAACAACGGCAAGCGTATTTCTCAATACACCTGCTCACAGTACACCAAAGTTCCTTGCGGAACGTTCTGCAAGACCCAGCACCGTATCAATGAAGATGTGGTACTGTCCCTTGTCTCTG
Source organism: Roseburia sp. CLA-AA-H209 (assembly GCF_020687575.1). Lineage (NCBI taxonomy): Bacteria > Bacillati > Bacillota > Clostridia > Lachnospirales > Lachnospiraceae > Roseburia > Roseburia sp. CLA-AA-H209. The sequence continues at coordinate 57,134 of NZ_JAJEQU010000005.1, read as the reverse complement.
AAATGCTGAAAGCCATTGCCGAGTATGCGAAGCATGACAGAGCCGAGTTTGTCCGTGTGGTGCAGGAAGCGCAGTCCAGCCAGCAGACCACAGAGGTCAGGAAACAGCGGACACGCCTTGCCACCGCAAAGCAGAGAGTTTCCGAGTTGGAAGTCCTGCTCTGCAAAATCTATGAGGACAACATTTTAGGAAAGCTGTCCGACAGCAGATACGCCACTCTGGACGCTCAATACGAAAAGGAACAGTCCGAGCTTACCGCTGAAATCTCTGTTCTGGAAAAGGCTATCAAGAGCTATGAAAAGCACGAAAAGGACGCTGACCGTTTTATCGCTCTGATTGACAAATATGAGAACTTCGACAAGCTGACCATTGCCATGCTCAACGAGTTTATCGAGAAAATCCTTGTGCATGAGCGTGACCGCAAAGGCAGTATACAGACCACACAGGAGGTCGAGATTTACTTCAATTTTGTTGGGCGATTCGTTCCCCCGGCGTTTGGTGAAGTGGAGTTGACCCCAGAAGAATTAGAGGAAATCCGCAAACGTGAGGAACGCAAGGACAGGCTTCATCAGAACTACTTGAAGCGGAAAGCCAGCGGAGCGCAGAAGCGATACGAGGACAAAATCAAGAAGAGAAAAAAGGCGGAAATCGAAGCCAAGAAAGCCGCCATTCGTGCGGAGGACATTGCAAAGGGCGTGTTCGTTCCTGTCAGCAGTTTACCGCAGAGAGAGCCGCAGAAAGGAGCGCAGATAGCATGAATATCACTTACAGTCAGAACGACGATTATCTTATCCCGAACATCGTTATCCGCAAGACCAAGCCCCTCGGACACTACGGCAGACTTCGCAAGGCATATCTGGAAATACACCGCCCGATACTGTTCAATGAGCTGGTGCTATCCGACAAGCTCTTTGAGCATTGCGCCGAGATTGACGAAGCGGCACGAAACCGCATGGAGCTGATTGGGTCAGAGCTGGCGAAGCGAAACGGAGTGACCGAACAACTGAAAGCCGACAACCAAATGGAATGGGTACGACAGATGATCGCTTGCAAGGCACAGACAGAAGCTATCGTGAAGTTTGAGCTGATTTATGATTGACACCGAGAACGCCCGGACGAAAAATGTTCGGGCGTTCAATCACTTGAACAAACTGTAACTTTTTCAAGGAAACCATTGACTAAGGCGCCGAATATGAGTATAATTAGTTTTGCTATTTAGCGACACTAATCAGCAAAACTAAAGCGTGGTGAAGATTATGGATAACAAATATGTGCAACAATTCAAAAAAGGCTCTCTTGAAATGATACTATTATCCTTAATCGGGCGCAGAGAGACCTATGGCTATGAAATAATCACAGAGTTAAATAGCAGTGCATCTGTCTTAGGATATGCAAAAGAGGGAACGATTTACCCTATTCTGTATCGTTTACAGGAAGCAGAACTAATTCAATGTCGTTTAGCACCAGCGGCCGCTAATGGCGGATCAAAAAAATATTACTCCCTTACTCTTAAAGGAAAGGAAGTTTTACAGGAGTTGATTGCGTTTTGGGCCAACTACACGGATTGTGTAAATAGCTTTATCGCCACCTATCAACAAACGGAGGTCTCTGAATGAAGGAGCAATACATAAGGCAGGTTGAAAAGGAATTAAATTTATCACGCAAAGCCAAAACTGAGGTTGTGCGTGACTTGAATGAAATATTTAATTCTGCCGTTGAGCATGGAGAAACTGAACAACAGGTAATCGAAAGGCTTGGAACGCCGCAAGAATTTGCTAACAGCACAGCAGAACAGTTTGGAATTGATAATTCCGTTCCAAAGAAACGGAAATGGATCATTTCAAGTGTCATTTCCCTTGTGATAGCTATTGTTGCTTTTTTAATTTATACTACTGCAAAATCTGGTAAAATGCCGGAAGGAGCAATCGGGCAAGCAGACGCAATGACAAACATTCAGGTTAAGGGTGATTTTATTTTTGATGCTTCTCAAATTATTTTATTGGTTGGCATAATCGCTTTTGCATTTGCCACAATTCAGATTATCAGAACCGTCCACAACAATAGGAGGTAACTATGAAAAGATTTATTTCGGTAATTGCAATTTTGCTTATATTGTCATTGACTGCTTGCTCCACCCAAAAAACACCATCCAGAGATACAGGAGATGCAAGCAATTCGCAATCTGAAGGAATTATTAGGCTTGATGAGGGAGAATGGCCAGTCAATGAATATACTGAGGGACTTCCCGTTCCAACTGGCACAGTTGCATGGGCTATGCTTGATACAGACCATGGAAATTGCAGTATCAGTATTTCAGGCATAGAAAAAAATGACTATGATAACTACATGGAACTTTTGATGCAAAATGGCTTTTCCGTAGTTGAGGATGTGTCAGAGAAAATCAAAGGAGAGAACTATGTTTCTGTCGGAACGCTTCTATCAAATGGAGAAAAAGGTTTAAGTATCAGCTACATACCTGATAGTTTAACGATTTATGTTACATTTGAAAAATGAGAGTGTGCAATAAACGGCAAAGCAAAAACCCTTTAGGAACTAAAGGGCGCACTTCTATACTCTCCTATCGAGAGTATCGTGCGTCCTGCGGAGCTTCATTCTCTGTCAGCAAAAAACTGCATGACCTCGAATGTTGCGTCACTTCGTTCCGTCAAGGTGGCTACACCCCCTTGCGCCGCTAAAGCGGCTATCCCCTGTGGACTTGCCGTCCGCAAACAGCATAAAATGCTGTTCGCCGCCAGCAAGTTTGAAAAACGAATACCGAAAATCAGACCGTTGACCTGCGTCGTGTGCGCACAAAGTCAGCGGTCTTTTTTATCATCAAACTCAAAAAAGGAGGTCAATCACAATGGCAAAACCGAAAACTCTTGACCAGCTCCGAGCCGAAAAGGAACGAGCGGAGACGCAGCTTGCACAGGAACAGCACAAGCTCAACCGTCTTGAGAACAGAAAGAAGTATCTGGAGAAAGGCGAAAGGCAGAAACGCACCCACCGCCTTTGCAATCTGGGCGGCACGGTTGAGAGCCTTGCCCCGGAGATCAAAGATCTCACACGCACCGAAATGACAGAGCTGATGGAACACATCTTTTCCCTGTCCGAAGTCCAGCGAGCTGTCCGTCACATGGCGATTACCCACATCAGCCAAGCAAACAGAGAAAGGGAGTTGAAAGCCGATGGCACTATTTCACCTGAGCGTCACGCAGACTAAGCGAAGCGCAGGACAGTCCGCTATTGCTTCTGCCGCCTACCGTGCCGGGGAGCGATTGTATAGCGAGTATTACGGCGAGTACAGCGACTACACCCGCAAGGGCGGCGTGATCTGCTCCGGCATTCTCCTGCCGTCCCATGCACCGCCAGAATACGCAGACCGCCAGACCCTATGGAACGCCGTGGAAAAAGCCGAGCGTGGAAAGAACGCCCAGCTTACATACAGCTTTGACATTGCCTTGCAGAATGAATTTTCCCTTGAGGAAAACATCGCTCTTGCAAGGCAATTTTTGTTGGAGAACTTTGTGAGCCGGGGCATGGTGGTTGACTTCGCCGTACACCAGCCAGACCGGGAGGACGGAGGCATACCAAACCCGCATTTTCATGTGCTTTGCCCCATCCGCCCCATCGAGCAGAACGGCAAATGGGGACTAAAGCAACGCCGGGTGTATGAGCTGGACGAGGACGGCAACCGTATCCGAGACGCAGACGGAAAGTTTGTGTTCAACGCCGTTCCCACTACCGACTGGGGCAGTCCCGAAACGCTGGAACATTGGCGGCAGACATGGGCGGAGCTATGCAATGGCAAGTTTGCGGAAAAGGGGCTTGACGTTCGTATCGACCACCGAAGCTATGAGCGTCAGGGCGTGGAGCTTCTTCCCACCGTCCATGAGGGCGCAACCGTCCGGGCAATGGAGAAGAAAGGCATACGCACCGAGAAAGGTGAGTTCAACCGCTGGATCAGAGCCACCAATGCCGTTATCCGGGACATCAAGAAGAAAATCGCTCTCCTGTTCGATTGGATTGCCGAAGCAAAAGCGGAGCTTGCCAAGCCGCAGGCACCAAACCTTGTTTCTCTGCTGAACGCCTATTACACCAGCCGCAGAGCCGGGGCTTATTCGCAGAAAGGCAAGGTCAGCAACCTAAAGGAGATGAACGAAACTTTCAATTATCTCCGGGCAAACGGCATTTATTCCCTTGAAGATTTGGAACACCGTGTCAGCGAACACAGTGCTGCCACAGAGAGCTTGAAGAAAACGCTGGACGAACAGACCGCCCGAATGAAAGCAATTAAGCAGCTCTATGACAGCTCCGCTGCTTTCCAGAGCTTGAAGCCTGTCTATGACGGCTTGCAGAAAATCAAGTTTGAGAAGCCCAGAGCCAAGTACAAGGCAGAGCATGAAACGGAACTGAAACAGTTCTACGCCGCCAGACGAAAGCTGACCGGGGAGTTCCCAGACGGCAAGGTGGATATGAAAAAGCTGACCGAAGAGTATGACGAGCTGGAACAGGCGCACAACACCACCTATGGCGAGTTTAAGACCGTCAGAGACGATTTACACCGTCTTTGGAAGGTCAAGTCATGCGTAGATACTGCCGCCCGTTTTAACGAGCGTACAGAGGAACAAAAGCTCCAAAATCGACCTCAAACACGACAGAAAAAGGAGGAACTATCCCGATGAATTACACCCAAGCACAGATTGACCGGGCAAACGCCGTCAGTCTGGAAGATTTTCTCCGCACACAGGGAGAGACACTTATCAAAAGCGGACGAGAATACCGCTGGAAAGAACATGACAGCCTGACCGTCCGGGGAAACAAGTGGTTTCGACACAGCCAGAGCAAGGGCGGCTATCCCATTGATTTTGTCATGGAGTTTTACGGCAAGTCCTTTCCCGAAGCTGTCCAGCTCCTGACCGGCGAAAGCGGCGAAGGACAGACCGAAGCCACCACAGCACCGCCCACAGCGTTCCACTTGCCCTTGCACAACCGAACAGCCGACAGAGCAATTCAATATCTTTGCGAAAGCCGAGGTCTCAACCCGAAACTGGTTGAGGCTTTTCTTCTTTCCGGGGATATTTACGAGGACGCAAAGCGGCACAATGTTGTCTTTGTTGGCAGAGACCGAAGCGGTACGCCGAGATACGCCCATGTGCGAGGAACGGCAGACCCATTCAGACAGGATATTACCGGGTCTGACAAGTCCTATCCGTTCCGCTATGAGGGAAACGGCAACCAGCTTTTTGTTTTTGAAGCGCCGATTGACCTTTTGTCCTTTATCTGCCTTTATCCGCAGGATTGGCAGAAAAGAAATTATCTTGCCCTGGGCGGCGTTTCGGGCAAAGCCCTTGACCGTTTTCTTTCTGAACGCAAGGACACCCGAAAAGTGTTCCTCTGCCTTGACAGCGACACCGCAGGAAGCGAAGCCTGTACCCGACTGGCACAGTCCATTCCCGGCGAGATCGCCGTCATTCGCCTTGTCCCGGCAAGGAAAGACTGGAACGATGTTCTCCGTCAGCAAGGGGACATTCCCAGCCGCAAATTCATAGCCGAGACAATCACGCTGCGAGAGCTGCCCACCGCCCAGCCTGTTCCCATGCTCCGCATGGCAGATGTGGAGCTGACGAGCGTGGATTGGCTATGGTTTCCCTATATCCCCTTTGGAAAGCTGACGATTATACAGGGCAACCCCGGCGAGGGCAAGACCTACTTTGCCATGCGTCTTGCGGCGGCTTGCACCAACCGAAAGCCTTTACCCGGTATGGAGACCCTTGAGCCTTTCAACATCATCTACCAGACCGCAGAGGACGGTCTGGGCGATACCGTCAAGCCCCGACTGATGGAAGCGGAAGCAGACCTTGAAAGAGTGCTTGTCATTGACGATAGGGACACACCGCTGACCCTTGCCGATGAGCGTATAGCAAGGGCAATCCGGGAAAACAACGCAAGGCTTGTTATCATTGACCCGGTACAGGCGTTTCTGGGCGCAGATGTGGACATGAACAGAGCAAACGAGGTGCGCCCGATATTCCGCAGTTTGGGAGACATTGCACAGGCTACCGGGTGCGCTATCGTGCTGATCGGACACCTGAACAAAGCCGCAGGAACGCAAAGCACCTATCGGGGATTAGGGTCTATCGACATCACGGCGGCAGTCCGCAGTCTGCTCTTTATCGGCAAGCTGAAAGACAGTCCCACGACGAGGGTGCTTATCCATGAGAAAAGCTCCCTTGCGCCGCCCGGACAGTCCCTTGCTTTTTCTCTGGGAGACGAGAAAGGGTTTGAATGGATAGGTGCTTATGACATTACCGCCGATGAACTGCTTGCCGGAACGGACACAGCCAAGACGGAAAGCAAGACCGCACAGGCAGAAATGCTGATACTGGAACTGCTGGCAAACGGAAAGAAAATGCCAAGTGCAGAGCTGGAAAAAGCGGTCAATGACCGAGGGATTTCCTCACGCACCATGCGAACGGCGAAAAGCCGTATCGGAGACAGGCTCATAACCGAGAAAGACGGCACAGCATGGGTTTGCTATCTCCGAAACTGACACAGGAACAAGGCAAGCGTGGCAAAGACGGCAAGGTGTTTATAGATACCTTAATGTTGCCGCCTTGCCTTGTTCCCTCATACTGACACCGCCCGACGATGAACAGTCACCGGGCATTTTTCATTTACAGGAGGATTTTGAATGAACAATACCGCAACCAACACCGCCACTTGCCCGACTGTCAGAAAGCAGATCGGCAAGACAACCTATATCGTGCGTGTGCATTTCAGCCAGACCGCCAAGGAGACGATGGAGGACAAAATCAAGCGTCTGCTGCGTGAGGAAGTCCGCAGAATGTGACTTCTTTGTGAATTTGATGAAAAAGTCCTTGACTTTTCGTCTCTGGAAAGACAGCAAAATCTATTTTGATTAGCTGTGGTGCAAGGTTGGCACCATTTGACATCAAGGAGCTGCGTGACCTGACTGCTTATGATGAACTGGAGCTTGATACATTGGGTGAGAAAAAGACAGCACTGTTTGTCATTATCTCCGATACCGATGCGACATTCAATTTCATTGTAAGTATCATGTATTCGCAGTTATTCAATCTGCTTTGTGACAAGGCAGATGATGTATATAACGGAAGACTGCCGATTCACGTTCGGTGCTTACTGGACGAGTTTGCAAACATCGGGCAGATTCCACAGTTTGAGAAGCTGATAGCGACCATAAGGTCGAGAGAAATATCAGCTTCTATTATTTTGCAGTCAAAGTCACAGCTCAAGGCTCTGTACCGGGACAACGCTTCCACGATTGAAGGAAACTGCGACACTACCCTGTTTCTGGGAGGAAAAGAGAAAGATACTCTGAAAGACTTGGCAGAAATCCTTGGAAAAGAAACAATTGACCTTTATAATACCTCGGATACGAGAGGTACGAGCCAGTCCTACGGTCTGAATTATCAAAAGACCGGAAAGGAGTTAATGAGTCAGGACGAGATTGCGGTTATGGATGGCAGCAAGTGTATCATGCAGCTTAGAGGTGTGAGACCATTTTTCTCAGATAAATTTGATATAACGAAGCATAAGCAGTACCCGCTGTTATCCGATTATGACAAAAAGAATGAATTTGACATTGAAAAATACGTCAAGAACCGCAACAGACTCCGCTTTAAGAGGAATGATGTGGTGGATGAGGTATGCGATGTCGGAGAAATCACAGCTTAACTTCTGGACATTGTGACCAGAAGTTGTTTTACAACTGAATATGGAACTTATGATATGGGAGCTTTTCTAAAAATTATAATTCAGAGAAGCTCCCTTTTTATTTTTTGAAAAAGGAGACAAATAAATGGGCTTTTTTACAACATCAGTAACAGGACTTAAAACAGTAGTAACCGCAATCGGCGCAGGTGTAGGCGTATGGGGAGTTATCAATCTTCTCGAAGGATACGGAAATGATAATCCCGGTGCAAAATCACAGGGAATCAAGCAGCTTATGAGTGGCGGTGGCATCATCATTGTGGCACAGACGGTAATCCCACAGCTTACCACACTGTTCTCATAATTCATGGGCGGGATCATTGATAAGATTACTGAATTCATAAAGGAACTGTTGCAGGGATGGGTGTTGACAAACTTTGAAACCATGTTTACCGATGTCAATGACAAGGTAGGCACGATTGCAGGGGAGGTCAGCAAAACTCCTAGCACTTGGAACTCCGGTATTTTTGACATGATAAAAACCCTGTCCGATAACGTGATGATTCCCATAGCGGGAATGATCATCAGTTTTGTACTCGTCTACGAGCTTATTTCCATGGTTATTGACAAGAATAATCTGCATGACTTCAATACGGCAATTTTTATCCGTTTTTTTATGAAAGCGTGTATTGCAGTCATGCTTCTTAGCAAGACTTTTGACATTGTAATGGCGGTATTTGATGTGGGAAGCCACATCGTCAATTCCGCAGCGGCAGCAATCAGCGGGGAAACCAGTATTGATGTTTCAAGTACGCTGCAGACGATGTTCAATGAGCAGTTTTCGGAGATGAGCATAGGCGAGCTGTTAGGACTGGGGATGGAGACCATGATCGTCAGTTTATGTATGAAAATCATGTCAGTCCTGATCACCGTCATTCTTTATGGGCGAATGATTGAAATATATCTTTATGTATCAGTAGCACCTGTTCCCTGTGCAACCGTAACCAACCGGGAATGGGGAACGATAGGAACTAATTATTTTAAGGGACTTTGTGCATTGGCATTTCAGGGCTTTTTTATGATGGTGTGCGTCGCAATCTATGCGGTGCTGGTGGCAGGTGTGGCAGTAGCCGACAACCTGCATACGGCACTCTGGTCGGTGGCAGCATATACTGTGATTTTATGTTTTTCCCTGTTTAAGACAGGTTCGCTGTCAAAATCTATCTGGAATGCGCACTAAGGGAGGAACGACATGGCAATATCTGTGCAGGTGCCAAAAGATTTGTCCGGTATCAAGACAAAAGTGGCACTGAACTTGACAAAGAGACAGATCATCTGTTTCAGCGGTGCGGCAGTAGCAGGGATACCCTTGTATTTTTTAACCAAGGGACTGATCGGAACATCAGCCGCATCACTTCTTATGATGGGAGCAATGCTTCCGTTCTTCTTTTTTGCGATGTATGAGAAAAACGGGTTTCCGGCGGAGAAGATTTTGTATTTTATGCTCCGGCAGAAGATACTCACACCGGGCATAAGACCATACCGGTCAGAGAACTTATACAAGCAGTTGGAAGAAAAAGAAAAATTACGAAGGGAGGTTCGTTATCTTGAAGAAAAAGCAAAAGGCAGAACCGGAAAGCCGCAGAAAAAGCAGTTATCAGGGCAATAGCAGGAACAACAGTAAAAGTGGCGGTCTTACCTTTTCAGAAAAGAAGCGTCTTATACAGTTAAAGCATATTTTATCGGGAAAGAGCATTGAGAAAGAAAAGCCGACTACCGCACAAAGGACGATCACTTTTGAAAAGATGTTCCGTGACGGTATCTGTCAGGTCAGCCACCGTTATTATACAAAGATGGTGGAATTTTTTGATATAAACTATGAGCTTCTGGAAGTGGATGACCAGGCGGACATACTGGCACAGTACAGTAAGCTCATCAATTATTTTGATCCGTCTGTGAAGTTTGAACTGGTGCTTTTCAACAGGCAGGTCAACGAGCAGATGCTTACGGAACAGTTTGACATTCCGTGGCAGGAGGATGATTTTAACGATATTCGTGAAGAATACACGGAGATGTTAAAGAAACAGGCGGCAAAGGGGAATAACGGTATTATCAAGTCAAAATACCTGATCTTTGGTGTGGAAAGCAATGGCTATAAGGAAGCAAAGAGCCGCCTTAACAACATTGAAAAAGATGTCATACGGAACTTAAACAACATAGGAACCCTTGCGAGGGGACTGGACGGAAAGGAAAGACTGCGCATCCTGCATGAATATTTTAATCAGGATACGATGGAGCCTTTCCGTTTTTCATTTAAGGATTTGGCAGAATCCGGTAAGTCGGTCAAGGACTATATTGCACCGCCGGGATTTGATTTCCGCTATCCGAACCGCTTTAAGTCGGGGAATATGAATGGCTGTGTGTCCTATCTGGATATTATCGCACCGAAGTTTACGGACGAGCTGATCAAGCAGCTTCTTGACATTGATGCAAACCTTACTATCTCCATGCACATGCAGACGGAAGATCCGGTAAAGGCAATCAAGAAGTTAAAAGCGGTCATTTCCAATATCCAGAAGATGAAGATTGAAGAGCAGAAAAAGGCAGTCCGGAGCGGCTACGATATGGATATTCTTCCAACGGATATTGTGACCTATGAAAAGGACACGCTGGAATTTCTCGATGACCTGAATACGAGCAACCAGAAGATGATCAACATGACATTTCTCATTACCTGTTATGGCAGAACCAAGCGGGAACTGGAGAGCTTAATGCAGAGGGTGTCCGGTATTATTCAGCAGGCAAACTGTGACCTTAGATGTTTACAGTATTTACAGGAGCAGGGCCTTATGGCATCTGCACCGATTGGGTGCAATGAAACCGGAATTGAGCGTACCCTTTCCACAAAGAGTACCGCAATCTTAGTACCATTCTGCACACAGGAATTGTTTATGCCTGCACCGGCAATCTATTACGGATTAAATGCACTCAGCAACAACATGATTATGGCAGACCGCAAAAGGCTCCGTACACCAAACGGAGTTATCTTAGGTACTCCCGGAAGTGGTAAGAGTTTTAGTGCAAAGCGTGAGATTTTAAGCTGTTTTCTTATCACAAAGGACGATATTATCATCTGCGATCCGGAGGGAGAGTATTTTGCTCTTGTGGCAGCACTACATGGACAGGTGGTAAAACTTGCCACCAATTCCAAAGACTATCTGAACCCTATGGATATACAGTTATCCCATAAGGGGGATAAGGAAGCGTTAAAGCTGAAATCCGATTTTATTATTACTCTGTGTGACCTGATTGCAGGCGGCAAGGATGGATTGCAGAACGATGAAAAAGGTATCATCGACGAGTGTATCCGTCATATTTATGATAAGTATTTTGAAAATCCGGTGCCGGAAAATATGCCGCTGCTGGAAGATTTATATGATGCCCTGTTAGCACACAAAAATCCAAAGGCGGAGCGTATCGCAAACAGCCTTGTGCTGTATGTGCATGGTTCACAGAATTACTTCAACCACCATACCAATGTGGACAGCGGCAACCGTATCATGTGCTTTGACATCAGAGACTTGGGAAATCAGTTGAAAGAGCTGGGTATGTTAATCGTGCAGGATGCGGTTTGGAACAGGGTATCGCAGAACAGGGAGCGAAAGATTGCTACCCGTTATTACTGTGATGAGTTCCACCTTCTTCTGAAGGAGAAGCAGACAGCTATTTATTCCGTGGAAATCTGGAAGCGTTTCAGAAAATGGGGCGGTATTCCGACAGGTTTGACGCAGAACGTGGGCGATTTTCTTCGTTCTGAGGAGATTGAAGGTATTTTGGGTAACAGCGATTTTGTGTATCTGTTAAATCAGAATGCCAAAGATCAGGCAATTCTCGCTGATAAACTGGGACTATCTGATAAGCAGCTTTCCTATGTCACCAACTCCGAGCCGGGAAGTGGTCTGATACTGTTTGACAATGTGGTAATTCCATTTGTAGACAAATATCCGACAGACACCAAGACTTACAGAATTATGAATACCAAGCCGGAGGAATCGGTGCAGAAGGAGGACGCAGTATAAAATGGCAGAAAAAAGACAGAAGAAGCAGGCAGTAAAGGCATTTGAAAAAGAGACATTTTCCAAGGATAAGGAAGTGACTGGAGCAAAACACACAGAACACAGGCAGGATAACACCTTTCCTACGGAAAATCATTTTCATGCCAATGAGAAGCCTGTGAGCAATCTGCCACGGGATGCGAACCATGGCAGTGATACAAAAAATGTAACTTCTGGTCACAATGTCCAAAAGTCGGAAACTGGAGCAGAGAGAAAAACGGGCAATAAAAAGAAATATTACCGTCAGTTGCAACAGCAACAGAACACTTCTGGTCACAATGTCCAGAAGTCAGAAGCCGATGCGGAAAAGGCATTCTTAAAGGAAAACAGTTTCATGCAGAAGGAACAGCCGGGGGATTCTGACAGCACGATGGAAAATGAGGTTCATGTCAGGGACACCTACCAACGGTCTGAGGAAAAAGGAAAATATCACAAAAGGCGTGTGCAGAGAGAACACGCACACAGAGAGCGTGCAAAGTCAGAAAATGCAAAGCAGTCCGATTATGGAGATCTTCAGATAAAGGACGCCACATTTTCGCAGGGGCAGGCGGACGAATTTACAGACCAAAAAGTACAGAAGGCTTTTGATAAGTCGGAAAAGAACCGCCGAAAGTTGCAGAAAGCAAAGGACAAGATGCCGACAAAGCGGCAGTATGAGATGAAGCGTGTCTTTGATGAACAGACCGGAAAAGCAAAGTATGTTGTGGTTCCGGTGGATGTGGAGAAGCCATTTAAACCGGATGGACTGGGAAAAACTGCGGTTCACAAGCTCCAGACCGAAAATATGTATTTTGTGCATCGCAAGATTGCAGAGACAGAAAAGGATAATTCTGCTGTGGAGGGCGCACACAAGACGGAACAGCGAGCCGAGGATATTTACCACTATATGAAGTATCACCGCAAGAGCAAGGCACAGAGAAAGCGTGACCGCTTAGAGCGATTGCACAAAAAACAGGTTACAGCGGATATGAAGCTGGAGTATGAGAAATTCATCAGTGAAAATCCACATCTAAAGGGCAACAGTCCAAAGAAGCAGTTGCAAAGGCAGCTACAGAAACAGCGCATCAAGCGTGAGTATGCCAAGGCAAGGCGGGTAGGAGCAGAAGCCAAGACTGCAAAGGAAACATTTACAAAGACAGCCAATGCTGCAACCGGGATTGCAAAGAAGTTACAGGAAATTGCCACGAAAAATAAAACACTGATTATCACAGTGGGTATTTTTGCACTTCTGCTCATTATGATCATGTCGGCACTATCAAGCTGCGGTTCCATGTTTACCGGAACTGTGACAACAACGATGGCAAGCACATATCTTAGCCTTCCGGCAGAGATTGATGCAGCAGATTTATCTTTTACAGAAAAGGAAATGGAACTGCAAAATAAGATTGACCGGATTGAAACTGATTATCCGGGATATGATGAATACGATTATAACCTTGGTGCAATCGGGCATGATCCGTACACACTGATCAGTTATCTTTCCGCAGTCCATACGGAATTTACTGCCGCAGGAATAGAGAGTGAGATTCAGGAATTATTTGATGCCATGTATTCACTTACTACCGAGGAAGTAGAGGAAACACGGACAAGGACAGTCACAAAGACCGGAACCAGAATAGTAACAAATCCGGACGGGACTACCCGTACCGAGGAATACGAGTATGAGGAGGAAGAAGAATATACCGTAACAATTCTTCGTGTCACACTTACGGTCACACCGCTTGAGAGCATTGTAGCCGGACGCATGGACAGCGAACAGACGGAAATTTTTGGAGCCTATACGGAGACAAAAGGCGGCTTACAGGTCTTTGCTTCTCCGGTTGATTATTACTGGTATTACTATATCAGCAGTTATTATGGCTACCGGAAAAATCCAAACACCGGAGCCGAGGAGCTTCACAGGGGTGTGGATATAGCGGTGCCGACAGGAACGTTTGTATATGCGGCACATGATGGAACGGTAACAGAAGCAACTTACGATTCCTATTATGGAAATTATGTGGTGATTACGGACAGTAAGGGATATACCACAAAATATGCCCACATGGACAGCTTAAATGTGTCCGCAGGGCAGAGTGTAAAAAAAGGTGACAATATAGGCAAAAGCGGAAATACAGGAAGCAGTACCGGAAGCCACCTTCATATCGAATGTCTGTATAACGGGGAATATTATAACCCGTTATTTTATTTTGAAGCAGGAGAACAGACCATTTATGGAGAAACAACGGGCGGCACCGGAGGAGGAACCAGCAATGTGATACCGCCGGAATCCTATGATGATGCAACCGTACAGACGCTTATGCGTGAAGCAAACAGGTATCTGGGAATGCCATATACTTTTGGCGGCACAGCTCCGGCTAGTTTTGACTGTTCCGGTTTTGTATGCTGGGTATTTTCAAACAGCGGCGTACATAACCTGCCAAGAACCACAGCACAGGGCATTTATGACCAGTGTACTCCGGTATCAGCGGCAGATGCAAAGGCAGGGGACATTATATTTTTTACAGGAACCTACAATGCAGGACGTCCGGTTACACACGTTGGTATCTACTGTGGAAACGGTACGATGGTGCATTGCGGTGATCCAATTCAGTACACATCAATCAATACTTCTTACTGGCAGAGCCATTTCTATGGTTTTGGAAGATTGAATTAGCGAAGGGAGGAATTATTTTTGTCAGTAGAACGAATCAATTCACAGCTTAAAAAGGTCAGAGAGCAGATAGCACAGCTACAGGCAAAGGAAAAAGACCTTGCAGAACAGAAACAGATGGCGGAGGATGCCGAAGCCATGAAGATCATACGAAAATATAAAATCTCATCGGAGCGTTTGCAGATGTTAAACAAGCTCAGTGAGGATGAAGTCAGAAATTTATTACAGAAACGGGAACAGGAAAAGGAGGTTTCAATCAATGAAAAACAGGAAATTATCGGCTAGGGCGGTAGTGTCCCTTATGCTGTCGGCAATACTTTTTTGTATGCCGATTGGGGCATTTTTTGCCAACAGGACAAATACGATAGAGGTTCATGCGGAGGATACTGCCGAGCAGAAAACGGAAAGTGCAAGTGACGCAGAAAATACGGTTACACCCGGCAATGGCAGGGAAGAAAATTCAGGAACAGATACCGGAGAGGGAAAGACGGAAAATTCCACAGAAGGCACAACAGAAGATTCGTCTGAAGAAACACAGCCTGCCGCAAAATGCACCTGCAAAGAAAAGTGCAGCCAGTATGCGGTGGATGAAGATTGTGAGGTGTGTGCAAAGAACTATAAGGAATGTACCTATATCAATCCGAGCGTAAAAATCACAATCAATACACCGTCTGGATGGCATAATGATACCACGAAAGTAACGGTCAAGGTAGAAGATACGGTAGTGTCCGGCAATTTTACCATTCAGAAAGTACAGGCGAAAGTCGGACAGAATGGAAGCTGGACGGATATTACCGAGGATATGTACATAGAGATTTCCGAGAACAGCACCATTTATGTGCAGGTCACAGACCAGAAGGGCAAGAACTACGAGAAAAACCGTTATATCAAGTGTTTTGATTTTACCAAGCCTACCTTAAATGCGGCAGTCAGCGACGGTCTTTTGAGCATTCAGGCACATGATACGGATTCCGGTATCAAGGCAATCTATGTCAATGGCTATGAGTTTACAGAGCATACGAATGGAGCCTTGAATATCCGTCTGCAACAGTTCGATGCAGGGTATCAGTATTTCACGATTTCTGCCATGGATAATGCAGGAAATACCTCTGAAATCTATAAAACAGCCAATCCGTATTACACCGATCCGGAGAATAAGGACAGCAGTGAAAAAGATCCGGCACAGCAGCTTCCGGTGGATGCGTCGGCAACCAAGCCAAGCTCTGCAACCGCACAGGTCACAGAGCATACAAAAACGGATGTGAATGGAAATACAGTTTCCCAGACAGGCAGTGGAACAACTTCAAGCAGTTCCGCAACAGCAAAGCAATCTCCAAGTACGGGAGATACTTCTAAGGATGCAGACCAGAGCAGTGACAGCCAGACCACAGAAAAAGGCAAGGAATTTTACACAATCCAGACTGCATCAGAAAAGATATTTTATCTTGTGATTGACCGTGATGGGGAAGATGAAAAGGTGTATTTCCTTACAGAAGTCAGTGAAAACGACCTGCTGAATACCACAACGGATAACAGCGAGACACTTCCGAAAAATTCAGCGGCATTGGAATCTGCAATCCCTACCAAAGACAGCGCATTATCAAACAATAATGCTGATACCACAGGAGATAAAACACAGGGAGCAGAAAGTGTTGAGGACAGCACCGAAGATAGCACGGAAGATACAAGTGAGCCGAAAGAGGATACCGCAAAAGCAGATGGTTCCGGCTTTACATATATTTTAATAGGCATTGCTGCGGTAGCTGTGATCGGAGTGGTATATGTTGTGAAGTCTAAGAAGAAAAAGGAAAACTTCATTGATGAGGATGAAGATGAGGACGAGCTTGACGAGGACTATGATTATGAGGACGAAGCCGAGCAGGATTCAGACGAAGCATTCTTAAATGGTGGCGATGATACAGAATCAGAGGACACAGGCGAGAATGACAGTGAAGATAACAGTGACAACGATAATGATGAAGAAAACGGGGAGGAATAGAGATGGAGCTTGTAATTGCAGAGAAGCCGAGCGTGGCACAGAGCATTGCGGCAGTTCTTGGTGCCACACAGCGTAAGGACGGTTATTTGGAAGGCAATGACTATCTGGTATCATGGTGTGTGGGACATCTGGTAGAACTGGTACAGCCGGAAAGCTATGAGGAAGCATGGAAGAAATGGAGTTATGACAATCTTCCGATCATCCCACAGGAATGGCAGCATGAAGTGAAAAGTGATACGAAAGCACAGTATCAGATTTTGAAAAAACTTATGCATGATGACAGGGTGGATGCAGTCGTGTGTGCTACCGATGCCGGAAGGGAGGGAGAGTTGATCTTCCGCCTGACCTACAACATGGCAGGGTGCAGAAAACCGATGAAACGATTATGGATTTCTTCCATGGAGGAGAGTGCTATCCGTGACGGCTTCCATAATCTTCGTCCAGGCAGTGATTATGACAATCTGTACAAGTCAGCACTATGCAGGCAGGAAGCAGACTGGCTTGTGGGTATCAATGGCACTAGGCTTTTTACGGTATTGTATGGTGGCAAGGCATTAAAGGTCGGCAGAGTGCAGACACCGACACTTGCCATGCTGGTAGACCGTGAAAGTAAAATCATGAATTTCAAGAAAGAAGCCTATTATATGGCTCATATCATGGAAAATGGTCTGGATGCTGTATCGGAGCATATCAGTGATAAAACGGAAGCAGAGAGGATTGCAGGAGCCTGTGAAAACGGACAGGCTCTTGTCACTTCTGTGATAAAGGAAGAAAAGTGGGTGGCACCACCGAAACTCTATGACCTTACCACACTCCAGAGGGATGCAAACCGTCTGTTTGGCTTTACTGCCAAGCAGACATTGGAATATACGCAGAGCCTTTATGAGAAAAAGTTAGTAACATATCCGAGAACAGACAGCCAGTACCTTTCCGATGACATGGAAGGTACTGCAAAAAATGTGATCGAAGCGATTTTCAATTCTCTGTTATTTGAGCAGAATGTCATGTTCAATCCGGATATAAAAAGAATTTTGAACAGCAAGAAAGTGACAGACCACCATGCAATCATTCCGACCATGGAGATCATCAAACAGGATTTAAAAGCAATACCGGAGAGTGAGATGAAGATACTTTCCCTGTGTGCTAACCGTCTGCTGTGTGCGACCGGGGAGAAGCACATTTATAATTCCACAAAGGCAGAGATTACCTGCAACAATATTGTGTTTAAGGTATCCGGCAAGGAAGTGTGGAAAAATGGATGGAAGGAATTTGAGGATTTCTTCAAAAATTCCTATAAGACCACAGAGGATAAATCAGATGCCGAGGAAGAAAAGAAGCTGCCGGAGCTTCGTGAGGGCATGACGATTGCAGTGGAGCAGACAAAGGTTTCCGAGCATTTCACACAGCCACCGAAGCATTATACTGAAGATTCCCTTTTGTCGGCAATGGAGCGAGCCGGAAACGAGGACATGAGTGACGATGTGGAGAGAAAAGGACTTGGTACACCCGCCACCAGAGCGGATATCATAGAAAAACTGGTAAAAGACGGATTCGTAAAACGTGAGAAAAAGCAGATGATCCCGACAGAGGACGGAATGAAGCTGATCACGATACTTCCGGATGTAGTAAAATCTCCGAAACTGACTGCTGACTGGGAGAATGAGCTTACTCTTGTATCCAAAGGAGAAGTTGCTGCAGAACAGTTTATGTCAGGTATTGAAGCAATGGTAACTGATCTTGTAAAGACCTATCACAGCGTTAGTGATGAACATAAAGCCATGTTTGGCACAGGCAAGGGTGGACAAGAAGTGCTAGGCAAATGCCCGAAGTGTGGTGCTGATGTAGTCAAGGGAAAATTTGGAGCGTACTGTACCGGAAAGTGCGGTATGAATGTCGGCAAGGCACTTGGGGTAACACTTTCCGATTCACAGGTCAAGAGCCTGCTTCAAGGGAAAAAGATACTTGTAAAAGGATTAAAAGGCAAGAAAGGCAGCTATGATGCTTATTTGATTCCGGAGAGCATCGAGAAATTTTCCTACACGAAAGACGGTAAGGAAATCAAGGGATTTCAGTATAAATTTAAGATGGAATTTCCACCGAAAAAGGACAAATAGAAGAAAACAATTCCAAAATAATTTGTAAGATTTTGTCGAAAACTGTCATGTATATAGTGAAGGGAGGACTTTGGCATGAATAAGGAAAAAGAAATAGATATGCTGAAAGAAAAACTTGACTATTATACGTTGGTAGCCACCGATGAGGAATTTGATGCCGAGGAAGTTATAAAAATTGTAAAAAGGCTGGAAGAACTTGAACCGACAGAAGCACCGGAAAAATCTGTCGCTGAATTTTTGCACGATTTCTGGAAATATTGCGAGGAACGAGAAAGGGAGGAAAAAATACTAGAAGAATTTCGGAAGCAGAAATAGCTGTATCTATGATGAAAAAAGTGTGGTATTATGAGAGAAAGAAATTTGCAAATCGTAAGTTGTGAACTTAGAATTAGAGGTGTTGAAAATGAAAATAATAATTATATTTATTGATTTACTGATGGCAACTGTTCTCTTTTTTGTTGGAAGATTTTTTATCAAATCAAGGAATACAGAAAGAAGTGTGCTGTTTTTATCAGGAGATTATACTGGATTAAATACAGAGAAAATATGCAGAGTTACTGGAAAACGGATTAAGACATGGTCAATGCTCTTTTGTCTTGGCGGTATAATTGATTTTATCAAGCTGGGCGCAGGAATAATAATAGTTTCCGTTTTTTTTATTATCTTACTTGTATTTCATTTGGTTGATATGACTATAAATCGAGACAAGTACCGGGTATAAATTCAAGTTTGTCGGTGCAACACTAATACCACACATAACTAAAATAACAACACAGCGTCAGAGCGTATGGGAAAACCTGTACGCTCTAATTTTTTATCAAAAAATGGAGGAAAACACATGGAAGAAACAAATATAACAATGACAGCAGAGGAAATTCAGGGTGAGCCTGCGGCAAAGGAAAATGAGACAAAGGCGGAGAAGTTTATCCGTATTGGCGAGTACCGCATGAATAAGGCGGTGGATGCCATTGGAAGATTGGAGAATCTTGCAAATCGAGGTTCCTATGAATATACACAGGAACAGGTAGATGCTATGTTTCAAGCATTAGAGGGGAGGGTTGCGGAAATTAAGGCAAGGTTTACGCCTAAGAAAACGGCTGAGAGTAAGACTTTCAGCTTTGGTACAACAGAATAGGAATGTAACGGGAAATAAAGGAAAGGCAGTCATGGTAGTGTATGTGGCTGCCTTTTTGTCATATCTATGACAGGAAGGAGAACTGCGTGAGAAAATATGATTTTATATCGGCTCTGGCAAAGGAGACAGCAGCCGAGGTTGTCAAAAATCGTGAGGAATGGATGAAATACCTGACCACAGCGGCAAGACTGTATAAGTATCCGTTCCGGGAACAGCTTTTAATCTATGCACAAAGACCGGATGCAACAGCGTGTGCTTCCATAGAGCTGTGGAATGAGCGGATGCATTGCTGGGTAAACAAAGGTGCAAAGGGTATTGCACTTTTGGATGAGGATGATGCACATGGAAAGCGCCTGAAATATGTTTTTGATGTTTCTGATGTCCATGCGGCAAGGAGAATCGGACGCTATCCGGAACTTTGGGAATTGCATGAGGAACATAAGGAAGATGTAATTAAGCGTCTGGAGCAGATCTATGGTGCCACAGATGATAAGAAGCTGTTTGAAGAAAGACTTATGGAGTTAGCTGACAGAATTGCGGCAGATTATTATGAGGAATTGTTGCCGGATTTGCAGTACATGATCGAGGGCAGCTTCCTAGAAGGACTGGATGAGCAGAATGTCGGTATCCGTTTAAGAGATACTTTATCTGAGAGTATTTCTTTTACACTTTTATCTGCCTGTGGTGCAGATATGGAGGAATATGGTTCTGAGTTTGCTTTTGATTTTATCCACGAATTTAATTCCATGGATACCCTTGCGGTACTTGGAGATGCAGCAAATGAACTTGCAAAACCGGTACTTTTAGAGATTGGAAGAACCATAAGGGCATATAACAGAAGCCACGAACAGGAACAATCACAAAATTTAACGCAAAAAGGACTTGCAAATACTTCTAAAATAGACTACAATGCGTTAAAGCGTGAAAGTGAGAGCGGACATGAGGAATATAGTGACAACAATCCAAACAGCGTAGAAAGGGGCAATAGCGATGAATCTGACATACGAAAAGAACGGGGATTATCTGATCCCGACATTACAGGCGGACATTCAGCCGGAGGGAACGGTAACGAAGTACGGAATGATGAGGGAGACTTATCTGAAGGAGAACCACAGGGGCGTGTACTCAGCGTTTCTTCTGAAAGGGACATTGAAAGAACACCTGCTGACGATCCAGAAGCAGGCAGAGGAGAGAATGGAGAAGCTGACAAGCCAGATGGCGGCAACCGAGGGAGTGACCGAACAGCTCAAGGAAGCCGATCAGATGCTCTGGGTAGCAAAGATGAACAACATTCAGAGCAGAGCCGAGGAAGTGGTATTGAGCGAGCTGGTATACAGCCTGTAGCAGATACGCCACTCCGGGGAGATGCACCGGAACCTACCTTTACACAACTTAGCCTGTTTCCTTCTTTTGAGGAGCAGGTCGGAACAGTCGCAGCAGCGGAAGCAAGTATGAAATATACCATGCCCGCTGCTTTTTCTTTGCCACAGAATGAGCTTGAAACCATTCTTCGCAGTGGTGGAGGAAAACAGCATAGCAGGAAGCGTATTTTTGCAAAGTACACCGAGGGCAGAAATGCCGAGCAGATGGTAGAGTTTCTGAAAAATGAGTACGGACAGACCGGAAAAGGTTTTGAAATCAATGGAAATCCGGTATCGGTGTGGTTCGATGCGCATGGTATGAGTGTCGGCTATGGAACACAGGCAAGGGAAACACCGATTGTCACGATGGATTGGGAAGATGTGGAGAGCCATATCCGTTCCATGATCGAAAATGGAACATATATGAGTGCCAGTGAAGCATTTCTTGTAGATACG
Source organism: Roseburia sp. CLA-AA-H209 (assembly GCF_020687575.1). Lineage (NCBI taxonomy): Bacteria > Bacillati > Bacillota > Clostridia > Lachnospirales > Lachnospiraceae > Roseburia > Roseburia sp. CLA-AA-H209. The sequence goes on along the minus strand of NZ_JAJEQU010000005.1, from coordinate 35,606 downwards.
CAGGAGAGAAATCGTGTTGCTAATCAGATATTTTTCTTTCTTCGGGATGGCATGGATGAGACACCGGAAGAACTTGGATTAAAAGCCGGAAATTATCCGGAAAGTGAAGCAAAACTCATGGAGCTTCTTTCCACCCATGAGGGCAGGGAACAGCTTAAAAATATTTTGGAAGATGCAGCAGAGCGTCTTGCATCTGGAGAAACAGAATTAAAATGGCGGCATGTGAAATCACCGGAATATCTGTTATCGGAGATAGCAGACCTTGACAGGGAGAGACTGGAATTTCCATTGCCGGATACTGTGGAGGTAGCACAGGAAGATTTTATCACACAGGATGAAATCGACTATGCACTTGGCAGAGGAAGTGGCTATGAGCATGGAGCTTTCCGCATTTATGAGTATTTCATGGAAGGACATGACCAGAAAGAAACAGTTGCTTTTCTGAAAAATGAATATGGCATTGGTGGTGGTTCCGGCGGACTGCCGGGCAATGATGATTCCCATAATGAACATGATGGAAAAGGTATCCGTCTGGAGAAAGGCAGTTATGGCAATCCGTATGCAAAAGTGCTTCTGAACTGGAATGTAGTCGAGAAAAGGCTACGTGAGCTGATCCATGAGGATAATTATTTATCTCCACAGGGGAAAGAAAACTACAAGGCATACAAGGAAGAACAGGCAGAGAAAGCAAGACAGCGAGAGCTTTCCCGTCTGGAGCATGGACAGCGACTTGAATGTAAGAAGGACATCGAAGCCTTGATTGCCGAGAAATTCAATGGTTTTGTGCTTCCGAGGAATACCGCAGATGAAATCATAGATAAATATGGCATTGACTGTGTGGAATTTGTTCTTGCAAATACCGTCACGCATTTTGATTATGATGGGCGGTTTTCGCAGAACAATAAGGAATGGGCAAAAGGCATTGTTGCGGAAAATGAGTGGCAGAATAATGATCTGATTCTAAGCTCACATCCGGCGGTATTGGACGGATTTACCAATCAGGCGAGAAGATATATCAATGTGCTTCGGGAAAAAGAAAAGGAAGCACAGGAAACAGTCACGATTGATGGATATGAATGCATTCCGGTTGATCAGTGGGGCAGTGAAAAAGAGAAATACCTGCTTGGAAATAACATAGAGGACAGCAGTTTTTATTATGCACAGGTCAATGGGAAAACCTTTGAATACGACCATAAGCCGGAGCGTAGCGAAGTAGAGGACGATTATATCAATGCCATTGCAGAGGAAGATATTGACAGGCACGAAGCAGAAGTGTTTTCACGCTTTGAGGGGACGGATGGTATCGCAGAGCTGGATGAAGTGCAGGAATTAGCGTGGCATGTGGTACATGATGCAGATGATGAATATGGAAATCCGACACAGTGGAGTGCCACCTTATCAGAGGGAGTATTTCTTTGGATTGATAAGGAAGTGGACGGATATGCTATTTATGATACGGCAGACACCACCCGTCCGGCATTGGAGACATTTTCGACTTTGCAGGAAGCAATGGACTGGGGCAATGAGCTTGCAGAAAGTGGCAGGGAAGCAGAAGCGGAGTTTTCTGATGAAAAGGAACAGAATGTTGTTACAGAACAGACCGAAGATGAACTGGACAGTATAGATACGCAGTCTGCCCGTGAGCGTCTGGAGAATGGTGAAGCAGACCGACAGACAGAGGAAATGCTGTCACAGGTGCTTACCGGAGAATGGGAGCCGCTTACACCTTCGGCAGAGGAGAATAAGACTGTACAGGAAAGATCTGTGGCTACACCGGATAAAAGCAACGCAGTCAATTTTCATATCAGTGATGATCGCTTGGGCGAAGGCTCTCCAAAAGAGAAATTCCAGAGAAATGTTGCAGCAATCAGGCTGTTGGAGCAGATCGAGGGCGAAAACCGTTATGCTACACCGCAGGAACAGCAGATTTTATCCCAGTATGTCGGCTGGGGTGGTCTTGCCGATGCGTTTGACGAGAGCAAATCAAACTGGTCAGCAGAATATCACCAGTTAAAGGAACTGCTATCACCGGAGGAGTACCGCATGGCAAGGGAGAGTACCTTGAATGCCCATTATACAAGTCCGGTCATTATCCGCCAGATGTACGAAACATTGGAGAAAATGGGATTTTCCAAAGGAAATGTACTGGAGCCTTCCATGGGTATCGGCAACTTTTTCGGTATGATGCCGGATTCCATGAAAGAGAGCAGGCTTTACGGAGTAGAGCTGGACAGCATTACCGGACGCATTGCAAAGCAGCTTTATCCGCAGGCAGATGTGCAGATCAAAGGCTTTGAAAAGACTGATTATCCGAATGATTTCTTTGATGTGGCAATCGGAAATGTGCCTTTTGGTCAGTATAAGGTGGCAGACAAGCAGTATGATAAAAACAATTTCCTGATTCATGATTATTTCTTTGCAAAGACGTTGGATAAGGTGCGTCCCGGAGGTGTGGTTGCTTTTATCACAAGCAAGGGAACCATGGACAAGGCAAGTCCGGAAGTCAGAAGATACCTTGCACAAAGAGCAGACCTGCTTGGTGCAGTCAGACTTCCGAATACCGCATTTAAGGCAAATGCAGGAACCGAGGTCACTTCGGATATTTTATTTTTCCAGAAGCGTGATCGCATGGTAGAGCGTGAGCCGGACTGGGTACATCTGGGAGAGGATGCAGATGGCATTGCAATGAACGCTTACTTTGCACAGCATCCGGAGCAGATCGTAGGAAAGATGGAAATGGTATCCGGTCCTTATGGCATGGAAAGCACCTGCAAGGCAGATGATGGCAGACCATTTGAGGAGCAGTTAGCGAAAGCACTTCAAAACATTACAGGACAGATTGATACGATTGATCTGGATGAGGAGCTTGCGGATGAAATGAGCAGGCAGAGTATTCCTGCTGATCCGTCCGTCAAGAATTTCAGTTATACCGTAGTCGATAATGAGGTATATTACCGTGAAAACTCTGTCATGAAGCCGGTGGAAGTATCAGACACCGCAAAAGAACGTATCAAGGGAATGGTGGCAATCCGTAACTGTACGCAGGAACTGATTGATATGCAGCTTGAGGAATACTCCGATGTAACAATTAAGGAAAAGCAGACAGAACTTAATAGCCTGTATGATAATTTCTCTAAGAAATATGGTCTGATCAATTCACAGACGAATAAGAGAGCCTTTAATCAGGACAGCAGTTATTGCCTGTTGTGTTCTTTGGAAAAACTTGATGATGAGGGCAATTTCAAGGGCAAAGCGGATATGTTCACGAAGCGTACCATTAAAAGGGCAGAGGTGGTCACAAGTGTGGATACTGCAAGTGAAGCATTGGCAGTATCTTTAGCAGAGAAAGCTAAAATCGACCTTGATTATATGGCAGAGCTGACTGAAAAGGACAAGGATACGCTGATTGAGGAGCTTCGTGGTGTTATTTTCCAGAACCCGCTTACCGATGTCTGGGAGACAGCAGACCAGTATCTCAGCGGAAATGTGCGTGAGAAACTTGCCATTGCAGCAACCTATGCAGAAAATCATCCGGAATATGCTCCAAATGTGCAGGCTCTTACGCAGGTACAGCCGAGGGAGCTGGACGCATCGGAGATTGAGGTGCGTATTGGTGCCACATGGATTGATCCAAAATATATCAATGATTTCATGCGTGATACGTTCCAGACACCGGAGCATTTATTCCGCAGAGATACGATTGGGGTGCAGTTTTCGGGTATGACCGGAGAGTGGAACATTAAAGGGAAAAACGCTGATTTTGGAAATACGCTTGTCAACATGACCTATGGTACAAGCCGGGTAAATGCCTATAAGATACTGGAAGATTCCTTAAATCTGAAAGACACAAGAGTTTATGATACCATTGAGGAAGATGGAAAGGAAAAAAGAGTTCTTAATAAAAAGGAAACCATGATTGCAAGCCAGAAGCAGGAAGCGATAAGGGAAGCATTTAAGGACTGGGTATTCCGTGATCCGGAGCGCAGGCAGACACTTGTGGCAAAATATAATGAGCTTTTCAATTCCACCAGACCAAGAGAATATGACGGTTCACATCTGAAATTTCCGGGTATGACACCGGATATTGAATTAAAGTCGCATCAGAAAAATGCGGTTGCCCATGTGCTGTATGGGGATAATACCCTGCTTGCACACTGCGTTGGTGCCGGAAAGACCTTTGAAATGACAGCGGCGGCAATGGAAAGCAAGCGTCTGGGACTATGCCAAAAGTCATTATTCGTGGTGCCGAACCACCTGACTGAACAATGGGCAAGTGATTTCTTACGGTTATATCCAGGAGCAAATATCCTTGCGGCAACGAAAAAGGATTTTGAACCCGCCAACCGTAAGAAATTTTGTTCCCGTATTGCAACAGGTGATTATGATGCCGTTATTATCGGGCATAGTCAGTTTGAAAAAATCCCGTTATCACAGGAAAGACAGGCAGCCACAATCGAAAAACAGATTGATGAGATTGAGCTTGCTATTGATCAGGCAAAAAGAGACAACGGGGAGCGTTATACCATTAAGCAGATGGAAAAATCGAGGAAAGCATTGCAGGTGCGGCTTGACAAGTTAAATGACCAGAGCCGTAAGGATAATGTCGTGACTTTTGAGCAGTTGGGTGTAGACAGGCTGTTTGTGGATGAGAGCCACAATTACAAGAACCTGTTCCTTTATACGAAAATGAGGAATGTGGCAGGCATCGCACAGACAGAAGCACAGAAGTCCTCCGATATGTTTGCCAAGTGCCAGTATCTTGATGAAATCACAGGCGGCAAGGGTGTAACTTTTGCGACCGGAACGCCAATTTCCAACAGCATGACGGAGCTTTATACGAATATGCGTTATCTCCAGTATGGTACGCTTCAGAAGCTGGGACTGGGACATTTCGATGCGTGGGCGGCTTCTTTTGGGGAAACACAGACCGCCATAGAACTTGCACCGGAGGGAACCGGATACCGGGCAAAGACAAGATTTGCGAAGTTTTTTAATCTTCCGGAGCTGATTGCACTTTTCAAGGAGAGTGCGGACATTCAGACACCGGATATGTTAAAACTTCCTGTGCCGGAAGCAGAGTATGAAAATGTGGTATTAAAGCCGAGTGAATTTCAGAAAGAAATGGTGGCTTCTCTTGCGGAACGTGCTGAAGCAGTCCGGGACAGACAGGTGCAGCCTTACGAGGATAATATGCTAAAGATTACAAATGACGGAAGAAAGCTGGCACTTGACCAGAGGCTGCTCAACGATATGCTTCCGGATGAGGAAAATTCCAAAGCGGCAACCTGTGTGGAGAAAGCCTATGAGATATGGGAGAACACCAAAGAGCAGAAGTCGGCACAGTTAATCTTCTGCGACCTCTCCACACCGAAGGGCGATGGCACTTTCAATGTGTATGAGGATATAAAAAATAAGCTCATGGAAAAGGGAGTGCCGGAGCAGGAGATCGCATTTATCCATGATGCCAATACAGAGCTTAGAAAAGCGGAGCTGTTTGCAAAGGTAAGAAGCGGACAGGTTCGTTTTTTATTAGGTTCCACAGCCAAAATGGGAGCCGGTACGAATGTGCAGGACAGACTGATTGCATTGCATCATCTGGATGTGCCTTGGAGACCTTCTGACATTGAACAGCAGGAGGGAAGAATCTTACGACAGGGCAACCAGAATGATAAAGTAAAGATATTTCGTTATGTTACGGAAGGTACGTTTGACAGTTATTCATGGCAGCTCATTGAGAATAAGCAGAAATTCATCGGACAGATCATGACCAGTAAATCCCCGGTGCGAAGCTGTGAGGATGTGGACGAAGCGGCACTTTCCTATGCAGAAGTCAAGGCACTTGCCACAGGTAATCCCTACATAAAGGAAAAAATGGATCTTGATATTCAGGTATCGAAGTTAAAGCTGATGAAGGCAAACCATACCAGTCAGAAGTACAGGCTGGAGGATAACATCACACAGCATTATCCGCACCAGATCGCTGTTTACAAAGAACGTATCGAAGGTTTTACTGCTGATATGGAAAAATATGCGAAAAATAAGCCGGAGGATAAGGAGCAGTTCTTTATGCAGGTGGGTGGAAAGCCATACACCGACAAGAAGGAAGCGGGAACTGCAATCATAGCCATGTGTAAGGAAATCAAAGGTATCAATGCCAGTGCGGATGTAGGTGAATATCTTGGATTTAAGCTGAATGTAACCTTTGATTCTTTCAACAATAAGTTTGTGATGAATGTTAAAGGTGCTATGAGCCACCCGATGGAAGTCGGCTCTGATCCGCTTGGAAATATCACAAGAATCAACAATGTACTGGAAGCCATGCCTTCACAGCTTGAGGAAGCACAGACGAAGTTATCCAATGTGGAACATCAGCTTGAAACAGCAAAAGCGGAGGTAGATAAGCCATTTCCACAGGAAGCGGAGCTATCTGAAAAGCTGGAACGTCTTGCAGAGCTTAATGCCCTGCTTAACATGGACGAAAAAGGAGATGATGCGATTGGCATGGATGACGATGCTGCAGAACCGGAAAAACCACAGGAAGATGTGAAATCGGTGGATAAAAAAGGTGATGAGGTTGCGGATATGCCGGCAAAGCAGAGTAATCTTGGAAAAACAGTTACGGATAGTAAGCTGTCAGACCGACCGGCAGAACGGACTTCATTGCAAGAGAAGCTCGCAGCAATGAAGGCAAGGGTGTCCGGGACACCTGCAGGAAGGGATGCAGCAGATAAGGCAAAGAAAAAAGAAAAAATTTTATAGGAAAATCTATTTTATTCCCAAGTTTATTCCCAACCTGTCAGCGCTATTTGGGTTGGGAATATTGAAAAGTGTTATAGCAGTTTATGTAAGGGCAGTCCGTAGTGGCTGCCCTTTATCGTGCAAAGATGGAGATCATTTATGGCAGACAATTGTTATTGGTAGGAGCATGTGGCAATGAGGATTGGCAGATGTTACCGTTTTGCTTGGATGCGCAATCAGGAATTGTATCAGATTGTGAAAATGCAAAGGAGTATCGAAAACTTATAGGGTTACAGATATAGTAAGAGGCACGCCCAAATTTCAGGTTTCGTTCCATTCTGTAAAGAAAAATGAATAAATGTCGATAAATATTATGAGCTAAGGATGGCGTCTGTTTTCAAGGGATTGAATGTGAAAATAGACGCTGTTTCTGTTTGGATTGGAGGTTATATTATGAGAATACAAGCGGCAAATACATTTTATACAGGTACTTACTCTGTTTTGAATACGAAGTCATCATTTCCATATGCTGTGAAAGTTGAAGGTTACGGAAATACAAGAAACCAAAGGAGTTTATTTCAGTTTGCACATGTGACAATAACAGAACATATGGTAAATGCAAAATATGGTACAAAGATTACAAACGGTTCGAGAGTGCAGATGCAGACCGCAGGTAGTAAGAAAAAAGAAGATTGGACTGAGGTTTCCAAAGAACAGTTGGCAGAAGTAAAACTACCGGCATCATTTGATAAATTGAAAGAACAAAATTCTTATTTTTATCATGGAGAAAACATATCGGATTATGAACTAGTGCAAACTGCAGTAGCATTGGGGAAAATGGAATTACCAACAGATGAGAAAAAGTGTATCCCAGACAGAGTTGCAATGGATGCATTTGAAGTGCTTGTCAGAGACCAGGCGGCTCCAAAAAACTCATGGTCAAATACATTGTATTCGGAGGATGGAAAATATACCTTTACAAAGACTGAAAGCGGAAGATGGCAGATGCATTTGATTGATGATGCTGCCATAGGTGCATCTTTGGAAGATATAGCAAATTGGATGATGAGCGGCACGCCCAATAGAAATATTGAGACACGCTACCTAAATTATCTTCATACTGTTGATCCGGATTTATATAATGTGGCGATGCGAATAGGTTCCGAGGTTCGTTCTTATGGTTTTATGGAGGATTTACATCAGCAGGGAGTATTAAGTGATAGTCAAAATCAGTATGATATGAGTCTGTTGGGTATGTTATTCGGTAAAGATGCGGATAGTATGCGTATGATATTGAATGGGTGTAAGGAGTCTGGTAATTTTTTGGAATTATTGGATTTGTATAGCCCGGATGGAGCAAAATCGTTGGATAAGCTTCGGGAACAGCAATATAAGCACGGTGGAATTGTTTAACATAGCGAGTTTTATGACAGGATATGAAAAAGCAATTAATTCTCGAAGTAGAAGAGTGTGAAACACTAATGTAGCAACGGAGGTAAAGACAAACAGCAAGGACAAAGTGCAGGAATACTATGAGAAACTGTGTAAAAAGTTCCCGGAGATTACTTTTAATACGGGTAGCAGTCTTATGAGTGGAAATGAAAATAAAGTGGTAATAAATCTTTCTAGCGAATGTCTAAAGAAAATGGCAAATGATCCGGAATTTGCCAAGAAAGTAGAGTTTAATTTAACTGGTGCAGTACCGGGACAGAATAGAATGTTTGCACAAGCCAAAGCTGATAATGCAGTGATACATGGTGTTACAACTGTAATAGATGCCGATGGGAATGCTTCTGTTACTTGCGGAGGTATGACAAGAACCAGTGGTTCAAAACAAAATTCAACTACATTGAATGCGGAAAAGAAACAAAAAGAAAGATTATAGAAAAAGCGTGAGGAAAGAAAAATCTCAGAAGAAAAGGCAGCTAAGAGACGGGCAGAGAAAAAGGCGCAGTTGGAGAAGCTGACAGAAGATGAAACGTTTACAATATCAGCTACTGGCACTGATGTAAAAAGTGTTACGCAGAACCTCTTAGCTGCGGTTTCTGGTACATCTGCGCCGACAGGGGCAAGTTTTGATATAAAGGCATAAGGAGAAATTGTTCATATTCCGCAAGGCGCATAAACCTTTGCTTTTGCGGACTGCCCGGACTTATTGCAAGGGGGCAGGGGCGGCAATATAAAAAATTGATGACAATGGAGGATTAGGAAATGGCTATTAATGGAGTCGGACATAATTATGATTATTTGGGAACGACTACAAATTATATACGGGGAAAAGCAACTGTTAGGGAAGCAATCTCAAAGATGGTGAAGCAGTAGGCAAATCTTTCTATTTCTGATGCAGGAAGAAATATGCAGCGGGAAATGGCAAGCAAATTTGAACCCGATTCGGATTATACCAATGTCAGGGAACTGACAATACAAAATACAAATGAGGTTGCTTGGGAACACTATACCGCAATGCGGGATATTAGCAGCCTAACATTAAAAGACGGGAATTATAATGTTGAAGATGTGATGAAATCTATAATGGATACATATGAAACCCGTTATAATGAAATCGTAAAAGAACATGAAAATGGAGATCGTGAAGTTTCCTACGAACTTACGGGGAAAAGGTCATTGACACTTGACGAAGATTTAGCCGGATTGGACGAAGCCTTTAAAATGCGTCTGGCAAATTTAGAAGGATATATTACCTGTCAACAAACCAATAAAGCATTTGAAAACGCAGGCAGTTCATGGTATTTCCGTAGAAATAGCCCTCAAAATGAAGTAAAAACACAAGATAAGGCTCAAATGTTTGATACAAAATATCAGAAAACCGCAGTATCAATAATGGAGCAGGCTAAAGAGAAGTTTTTGGTAGCCTTTAAAAGTATAAATTACAAACAAGGAACAGCAACAAGCATACTATCGGATATTATGAAAAAGTGCTGATAAAGGAGGATTAAAAATGGCTATTAGTGGAGTAGGACAGAGTTATTATCAGAACAATGTTGCAACAACGAAAAGTACAAAGAGCGTAAACAGCACGGGAGAAACGGGCAATACAAAGGAATTATCAGAAGCGGAAGAAATGGCGATTTTCAAAAAGGAATTTTATGCTGAAATTGATAAGATACCCAGAAATAGAACTATAACCAATGTGGCTATCAACATATCAGAGGAAGCATTTAAGAATATGAAAGATGATCCGGAGTACAGGGAAAAGATATTATCAGCACTTAAACGTGACTTAACTTCGTCCTTTGCACCGTTGGAAGCTTCTATGGTGCTCACTGTAGGAGCTACTGCTAAAGATTATAGGGGCGATTCATGGTCTGGTGTTAATAATCAATCGGAATTTTATGCTCGTTCACAAAACAGTTTTTATAAAAAGACAAGCAACAAGAAAGATAGACAAAAAGAGCTTTTGGAAGAATATCTGGAAAAACGGGCGCAGGTTAAAAAACAGCAGCAGGAAATGTTGAATGAAAAGATTGCAAAGCAGGAACAGGAAAGAAGCCGATTATTACGGTCGTGGAACAATGAAAGGCTGTTGTCAAAAGCGTCTAATGCTTATGAAGCAAATGCTATGACGGAAGCGGTTACGGATAGTGCTTTTAAGTAAGGAGAAAGAGATATGTCAATTACATTTTTAAGTCATCCTATTCATCTGCCGGATTTTTTCAAGTTTGATAGGGAATATTTGGGAAAACAGGAAAGCCAAAATGAAGACCAGAAAGTGTTTCATAAGGATATTTTAGAGGTTTCTCAATTATCGAAAAACAGGGAAAATTTAATGGATAAAATTAAGCATACAGTTGTGCATTCGGTTACATCGTTCAGCGATATGAGAGCCGGAATATTAAAAGAAATTAGGGAAGAAAAAGGGCAGTATGACTATACTGATGTTGTAAATGCCTGCGGATTGAGTTATGCAAGGCTGTATTCTGAAATTGAACAGCGCTATGAAAATGAACAGTATTATAAGGTAGATGGGACGCCGCTGACAAAAGAAGATGAGATAGAGTGGCTGGATATACAATTTGAGCAGGAAGCGGCATGGCAGAAATCCTGTGCAAGAATAGCAGCCCAGGGGCAGGTCATTCAGGGGAAAATTTTTGAAATGCCAACAAAAGAGATGGAAGAATTGGAAGACAGCTTTTATCAAGCGAAGGATGCTTATATGAAGCTGTACCGGGAAAGCAGGCAGGTGGGGAAGCCGCTTGTTTTGCAAAATTATATATTTGGCAATGGCCGGATGTATGAAGTGCTGAACAGATTAGGTAATTTACAGGAGAGGGTGGAATAATGCGGGTTAATTTATCCAACAGTTCATTGCAGAACAGATATTTTTCAGGAACAGGAAGAAGTCATTCAGATGTCAGGTATGAACGAGCATCTGTTGAATTTCAAAGGTCTTATGATAGATGAGGTTCAACGGGTAATCATTCGGGAAAATCAGGAGATAGAGCTTACATATACCGAGTTTGAAATCTTGAAGCTTTTTGCAAAGCATCCGGGAATAGTGTTCAGTAAGGAACAGATTTATGACATTGTGTGGAAAGAATCCTATTCCGGCGATTACAACATCGTCATGAGCCATATCCGGAATATTCGGGAGAAGATAGAGGATAATCCTAGCAAGCCAAGCTATATACAGACTGTTTGGGGAGTTGGTTATCGGTTCAATAAAAATTTAATAGCATAGAAACAGGCAATTAAGAAACAAAATCTTGGTTGTCTTTTTTATTTGTAAAAACATTTACAGTGACAGGTGCAGAAAGGAGACAGGAGTACATTGCAGAAATCAAAACGAATACGGGCAGTAATGATAAAGGTTTATAAGTGAATATCGTAGTTATGCAAAGGCAGTCAATAATGGCTGCCTTTTGTCATGCAAAAAATAAGCAGATGGAGGAAATACTATGGCAGAATCTAAAACAGAAAAACAGAAAGTACAGGAAATAACGGAGAAGCTAGAGCAGGGTATCAAGGAGCTTTTTGAAAGCGAGAAGTACAAGACTTATCTGAATACCATGTCAAAATTCCATAATTACAGCTTTAACAATACTATGTTAATTGCGATGCAAAAGCCAGACGCTACGTTAGTGGCCGGATTCAAGGCTTGGCAGAAGAATTTTGACAGGCACGTTAAGAAGGGGGAAAAGGGTATTCGTATCCTTGCCCCGGCACCCTATAAAATCAAAGAGGAGAGGGACAAGATTGATCCGGTCACACAAGAACTTTTACTTGATAAGGACGGAAATCCGCAGAAAGAAGAAGTCGAGATAACAATTCCGGCATTCCGGGCAGTATCCGTTTTTGATGTGGCGCAGACAGACGGAAAGCCGATACCGGAACTTGCGGCAAAGGAGCTTCTTTCAGATGTGGAAGGGTATCAGGATATGATTCGTGCAGTAGAAGCCATTTCACCAGTACCGATTGAACTGGAGGAGATAGCCGGAGATTCCAAAGGCTACTATGACAGGGAAGCAAAGCGGATTGCGGTGCAGGAAAACATGAGCGAGGGCCAGACCTTAAAGACCATGATCCATGAGGTGGCTCACTCCAAGCTGCATAGCAAGGAAGTGGAGCAGGATGAGCAGATGAAAAAAGACCGCAATACCAAAGAAGTGGAAGCTGAGAGCATAGCTTATACAGTATGTCAGCATTTTGGAGTGGACACTTCCGATTATTCCTTTGGATATATTGCCGGATGGAGCAGTGGCAGAGATACCAAGGAACTGAGAGCTTCCATGGATACGATACGGAGGACAGCTTCGGAGTTGATTACCGGGATAGAGGAACAATTACAGGAATTACAAAGGAACAGGGAAGTATCACAGGAACAGACAAAGGAAAGTATTCTCCTCATACAGAATACTGACCTTTCAGAGTTCAGTCTGCTTGATGTATATGGCATGGACAGACCGGAACTGATGCAGGCATTGTCAGAAATGACAGACGATGACAAGTTGAGCATACAGGCATATTTGGAAAGCAGGGGTGCATGGACAACGGAAATCGGCAATCAGGATTCCAGAGAGTACGGAGAGTATCATCTGGATGTGCGTTATAACACAGATACAGATGAGCTGATTGATATGAAGGAGAGAAAGGCGGTCTATGATAAGGCAATGGAGCCGATCAATGCCGATGATGTGGTTGTTAAGTTCGCTTCCATTTTTGAAAGCGAATGGGAGGTTTTGAAAATCACAAATATGTTGAGGGATGATGTCAGAAAAATGCTCAAAGATATGGCTTCTCTTGATGAAAAAGAATGGGATGGCAATTACCTTTCATATATGGAAAAACAGGGAGCGGAAATCACGTTACTTGCGTCCAGTAGTAAGGAATTAAACGGAAATATGCCGGACTTTTGGGATTATGAATACGATTTTGATGCAGGTCTGACGGATGCGGAGAAATTGTCTGTCATTCAACAGGCAGAGCATATCATTAACCGGTTGGAGCATGGACAGCCTGCCTTTTCCGATGATGAAAGAAATCTGATTGTAAATTATGCTTATAAGCTGAGTAATGTGGAGAAAACAAGGGAGCTTGCAGAACATATCTACGCACAGGAAGTGGATGGAAATCAGGATGTTGCATTAGCAATGTTTGATGCACAGGCAGAAATCGACGCACTGCCGGATAGCATGGTCGGAATATCTGAAATGCAGGAATATGGCTATACATGGAATGAAATGTTTCCTCTGACACAGGAAAGGGCAATAGAACTATTTGATCATGATTTGCCTGTGTATCTTCTGCATACGGACGGTTCCGAGACTACTGTATCCGATAGAAAACAGATTACAGAACATGACGGGATGTGTGGCATTGAAAAAGGGGACTGGCTGAATGAACGAAAGCTCCAGATGATGCAGGAAGAACTTTCAGAGAGTGATTCCAACAGGGAAGCACAGCTTTTGTATGGAAATACCGATAAATATGGCATTTATCAGTTGAAGGATGATCCTGAACTGGATAAGTTTCGCTTTGAAGGAACGGAAAGCCTGAAGCGTATGAGAATAACCAAAGATAATTTTGATGCTGTATTGCCGGAAAATTATAAGCTCGTGTATATGGGAGAACTGACGGAATTGCAGGGACAGACACAGTCGGAAACATTGGAAGCAATCTATACAAAGTTCAATATTGACCACCCGGCAGATTATAAGGCTCATTCGCTTTCAGTCAGCGACATTGTAGTATTGCATGAGGATGGCGAGAACAGCGCACACTTTGTTGATTCTTTTGGATTTACGGAACTGCCGAAGTTTATGCTGACATTGGAAGGCAAGGAGAACGAAATACAGACAGAGCTTGCGGTACATATCGCAGACCGTTATATCCTTATGCATGAATGTGATGAGGGATATGATTACTCCATTCTGAATGAGCAGTATCATTTACTGGATGGCGGTGTTTATGACAACCCGGATATTACGATTCAAAGAGCAATGGATATGGTAATTGCAGACTTGCAAGAACCACGCTTTTCATCAGTCACAGAGCAGTATTATCGTGACGAATATTTGCAGGGCGAAGTATATGCGGGTTCTGAGGTGGAGATTGTAGATTATGAGGAGCTTTCAGAAAAAGCGGAGGAAGTGGAACGGGCAGATTTGGAAGCAAAGCAGGCAGAATTCAGAGAGAACAATCCGGATGTGGTTGCAGATTTCCGGGCAAAGACAGAAGAATTGTTTCATAGTCTGGACGGACAGAGTGCGGACGATATAGAAAAAACAGTGTATGCTTATGTGCAGTCGCAGATTGATGAATACGGTCTGGATGCGAAAATCGTGGATGTAGTGGTAGCCGGGAGCCGATGCAGAGGTATTGAGCAGGAAAATTCGGATTTGGATGTGGTTGTGGAATACACAGGCTCCACCAGAGAAGATGACCTTTTCAATATGCTTCATGAGGACAGCATTTATATTGCAGGCATACAGGTAGATATTAACCCGATTACAGAGGGCAGAACCGGAACATTGGAGACTTATCTTCCGGAGGTGGAAACTTACCTGCAGGAGAAGGCACAGCAGGAGCAGATCAACAATCAGCTTGTCACGCAGGGGAGAGAATTGGTGCAGGAACAAAACGCACTTGTATCAGAAGAAAAAGTGCTTTCTGAACTGGAAAAAGAGCCTGTAATTGAACCAGAGACAGTCCATATCACATTTACCGTTGCGGAGTGTGGAGAATTTCATAATATGGGTGAATACCATGAGGGCATTGAAACGATAGAGGAAGCTATGAAACTTTACAATGCCATTGATCCTTCCCGTATGCATGGGATTCCTTCTATTGGTGTAAATATGCACATCGAGGGGACTGAAGAATGGGAAGATGAGCAGGCAGACATTGTAAGCGGCAAGAGAATTGATGTGGATTTCCTGAATTACACACCAGAGCTTCGGGATACTCCCACAGTGCAGGATGCACTTAAAAAACTGATTGCGGCATATCCGGAGAAAGAGGTCAATGACCGGGAGACAAAAGAAACGAAGATACAGACGCTTGCGGCAGAACTTGATCAGTTATCCTATGATATTGACACTTTTGAATATAGAGACTCGGTACCGGACAGGGAAGCACAGGTTCAAATGATTGCAAATGATATAAAAAGCGGTAATGTGAAGCCATTACAGATTTTTTTGCAGACATCTATTGATGAGGGAATTGACGAGGACAGCGAAAGACAGGCAAAAGAGCTGATTGCTAAGCTGGCAGAATATAAGCCGCTTGCCAAGATCGAGGAGTTGGAGGAGCAGAATTATAACATGATTGATGACAGGCTCAACAATGGTGTGGAGAAATTCAATCGTGAGGAAGAAATGAAAGAACAGGCGGAAAAGCCGCAGGTTCGTACTTCCTTAAAGGAGCGTCTGGCAGCTAAGCAGAAGGAAGTGGCACAGGGCAAGAAAGATTCCAAAGAGCAGGAAAAATCAAAGAATACACACAGGGAGATGTAAGAATATGAATAATCCATTTACAGTTGAAGAAACCAATTTGATATGTATTTTCCATAGTGACAGCAGGGCAAAGGTTATAGAGGGCATTCATAAGGCAATGAAACATATCGACGATGATGAACTTTTAGAATTGTCGATGCGTGTGGCAGGAAAACTGGAAAGCATAGGTGATGAAGAATATGCCGGATTAGTGTTGGAAGCGGCAGAATAAAAATATGGTAGTCATTAGGTGCACCTTTTGACTACCGTTTTTTTATTAAAAATTAAAGAGGAGCCGGATCACTCCGACTCCTCCAAGTATGTGTCCGCAAACACATACCCCAATTGCTATCTATAATATACTATAGGCAGGTAAAATATGCAAGCATTATATGGAATTTTTTAAGATGTTTAAGCGAGAGAACAAATCAGGATGAATCGAAATAGCTGAAACATTCGGGTTTACAGAAGATTCGTATTCTCTTGTAATCTTTTCAAATTCACGGATGAATGATTTGATCTCTGTTTTAGAGACTTTCAGTAATTTTAAGTAGTAACAGATAAGGATGATGTAATCGCCGATTGTTTTGAAATTTATGTATGGCATCCCCATTTCTAAAATCAGGCATTGTTTCATTGGTCTTGAAGGGTCCATTTTTTTGAAACGGGTATCATATACCACATCGTTGTGAGCAATGGCATTTCTTAAATCTTTTAAGGCATATACATATTTATAAAGTAATTCCCGGTAAGTATCACTTGATAGATTGATGCCGATTGCACGGGATACTTTTTCACGCATATCAATGGTCAGGCATGAAAGCAAATATCCAAAATCGCCCATAGTGAGAATTTCAAATATTGCCCATAAAGGAACTTCATTGTAATTGACATTATTATAAAAATGAGTGATTTTCGGATTCTCTTTTCGGTATGCAGCAGCAATGGCATTTTGTATGGAGCCTTGAAGATTTAGTTTGTTGTTCTGGTATTTCTTCTTTATATCCTCACGAGTTCCGGCAGGAGCATTCTTGTAGCTGCTGATTGCCTTATCGTACATATCATAGATACTGCTGGAATCAATTTCTGACATAATGGTGTTCAAAGCAATATTTTTTAGAGCAGTTTCTATAAACATCATTTTTCCATATAAAAGAGATTTTAATTTTGTATCATATTGTATGGTTGCGTTAATCTCATTATATGAAGTGAATGGAAGTCTGTTAGAGGAAGATACAAAAAAACGGTATCCTTTATATCCGTGAAAATATCCGGTATTGATTAGTTGTTGCTTTTGTGAACTCCCTGAGATGGAAATTCCATTATCCCTAAGATGCCGCATTAAAGCATCGGGTGATTTATAATCTGTATTTGCCATAGTCTCTCCTAAACATTTGTAATAATAAATTAAGTATAATACATGGGTTTAACATTAACAAGCTACAAGATGGGATTATTCTTTTTCCTAGACTGTTCTGAGGTAAAATCGGGCTGTGTCTGACCGAGGTATTGGCTCAAATTTTCCAGTTTTCGGTTTAATGATTGAACCTCTTTTTCACAATCTTTATAGGTGGAAGTCAGTTCATTTTTCTGTTTCATCAGTTCCTGATATTCTGCTTTTAGCTTATCAACATTCAATCCTTTTAAGTTTATCCCAGTCTGCTCAAGTACACGTCGTGCACCGCCATATAGAATGAGCTGGCTTTCGTATCGGCGGAAATATGCGTCTGGGTTCTTTGACTTTTTGTAGGCGATGTGATAGGAGCGGTTGGTTTTGTACTGCTCGGCATATTTGATGATTTCTGCAAGGTCTTTCATGCGGTGTTCCAGTTTCACAACGCTCTGTTTGGCAGATTTTCCCGCTTCGGTTTTCACAGTAATCTGATGCTTCAGATCGGAGAGAGAACCAACTTCATTATAGCTTTGTGCAGCAATCTTCAAATTCTCGATAGTTGCCCATTGCTGGAGTCCGGGACTGCTTTGGAATTTTTCATCCGAGGTATCAATGAGCCTGCGGACAGAGTAGTCTTTTTTCGGAATAACAGATTTTCGCTCACGCTTCATTTCGATGCGTTCCCGGATACGTTCCTTTGTGTATTCCTTACCAAGCGATTTCATACTGCCACGGACAAAACGTTCTTTATCCAGAGGACGGAAAGAGATGTATTTGGCAGCACTTTCTTCAAAAGATTCCCCTTTAATTTCATATCCTTTGGCTCTCATTAAAAGTAAGAAATCTTCGTATGTGGAAGCTGACTTGATGCAAAAATTGATGTCTCTTCTAAGCTGGGTTTTCCAAGTAGAGCCATTCTGCTCAGACTGCCATTCTTTATATTTTTTACCACGTTCACCACCCGGAATGATGATGGAAAGGTTATGCTCTTTGCATAGTTCATCACTTAGTTTCCGGATGTGGTAATACGACTGTTTGCAGTCGTGATATTTGCTATGCTCGATGTTATCAGCAGCACAAAATATGATGTGATTATGAATATGTCCTTTATCAATGTGTGTGGTGAGAACATACGAATATTTCCCTTCTAAAACTTTGTCAGCAAGTTCTTTTCCAATGCGGTGAGCTTCCTCATAACTGACTTCTCCCGGAGCAAAAGCCTGTATCAGATGATAGGCTTTGTTAGGACTGTTCTCCCTGCAATGGTCAAGGGTGTACTTAAAGTCAATCGCTGCTGTTTCTGGCGCACACGCATAAGATGAAACATAGATTTGCTCATCTGTTTTGTCGGGATTGCAGATGTAATCTATTGCTTTATCAACGGTTGCTTTGATAGCATGGATTTTTGTGTATGCCATACTTTATTCATCAACTCCTTTACTTCATTCATATCGTCCTGATAGATGTTTCCGGTACTGTTTACCCGCTTTGCAATTTGATTCAGACTTGAGCTGATTCGTCCAAGCTCTGTATTATAATTTCGCAGATAACTGTAATCGACATCATACACATATCCATATAAAATCAGTTTGCGTAAAAAGGCTGACATGCTTTTCATGCCGGATGCTTTGAACTTGGTATTGAGAATGTATTGTTCATCATTACTGAGATAAAATTGCACCGGATTAGTGCGGTTTCGGTTTGCCATTGTGCCATGTCCTTTCTAAATTTGGGTACAAAAAAACTGCTGTAAAATGTTCGATTTTTACAACAGTCTGTTTCGTGTTTTATTCAATTTTGGGTATAATTACCCATAACAAATTGTAGCAAAAACGGTAAGAAAGGTCAATGCATTTCGACGGTAAAATGAAGAATAACCGAAGAAAAATCGAGAGAGGGTTAGGGATACTTCACTATGGAAATTCAACTACACAGACGATAGGAAAGTGTGGGGGATTTCGCCTGTGTCATGACACAGGCAGTGCTTGCTATGTGTGTTTTCGACACTCCAAAAGGGTGTGTCGGTGTTCCGATTGCTTAGGCAATCTGATTGGAACACATATCTTGGGCTGATAGAATTACTTTAGCTATTTTTTGTCCACTTGCGCTATTAAACTGTCCATTTGCGCTATCGGCTTCAGAAATTTTTATATAATTTCCGATATAATAATCGAAAAGAAAAAAGAGGTGGAACATGATAAGAATTGCAATATGTGATGATGAAAAGAACATACGAACCTATCTTTCATCACTTGTCAGGAAACAGAACATAGAATGTGAAATCACAGAGTATGCTTCCACTGATGAATACCTGTCAGATCAAAAGGAGCATGATTTGCTGTTTCTGGATATTGAAATGAAAAGCGTTGCGTCCGGTATGGACGGTATGAGCATGGCAAAACAGATCAGGGCAACGGAGCTTACAAAGCAGCCAATTATTATATTTGTTACAGGCTATGAAAAATATGTCTATGATGCTTTTGATGTAGGAGCATTTCAATACCTGTTAAAGCCTATTGATGAACAGAGATTTGCCCAAGTTTTCCGGCGGGCAGCCGAACAGATTATATCAGAAGCGGAGCAGCAGAAGAAAACGCTGGTTATCCAATATGCCAATACGAGCAAGGCTATACCGTTAGATCATATTTACTATCTGGAAAGCCAGAGCCACAAAGTTGTAATTCATATGAATGAGGAAGAACTGGAATATTATGCAAAGCTCGGAGATTTGGAAGAAGAATTGCAGGGACAGTTTTTCCGTATTCATAAGGGATATTTAGTCAATCTTGCCTGCATAGATGAGTACAACAAGACAGAAGTAACGCTTGTCAATGGAGATAAGCTGCTGATTTCAAAATATAAATATCCGGACTTTGTAAAAGCATATCTCCGGTATATGCAGTAGGAGGACAGCGGATGAGTGAAACAGAGTTTGTGTTGTTCCAAAATATAATAGGCGGAATTGAAACTTTTTTATATGCAGTCTGTCTGACAGCTTTTTTCTATCCATTTATGACAGAAAAGAAAGAACGACAGGGAAGTAAATTAAAAAAGATACTAATAGTTTTTGGAAGTTATATAGCCATATCCCTTATTGGAAACTTTGTTCCTGCTTATGGGTGGTTAGGTTTGATGATTGTAATAATTTTATTGACGGCATCTTCTGGCTATTTAGGCATGAATAGAAATTTTACATTTTTTATGGGGATTATATTTTTCTGCATTAGAAATTTAAGTATGCTGATTGTGGAAAGTATAGATTTCTTTACAAGCAGATATTGGGTGCAGGAAAAAACATTAGTAGAGGATATTTTTCGTAATGCATCATTGAATTACATTTTTATTGCCGCATTTAGAATCTTCTTGTTTTTAATTATGCTTTTTGTTGTTGGACACCGATTAGGAAAAAAAAAGATAGAACTGCAAATAAGGGAATTGTGCTATCTGATTTTGACACCGATAGTAGCAATTTTATTTGGAAATATTATTGTCCGGCTTTGGATAGTGGTGAAAGATGATTTGATTTTTCAACTTTATGAACAATATCCAATATTTCTGGGAATAGTGCCAGTAATTGCAATTTTATTCTATGCAGGAATTTTAATCACAATAGTGTCCTATCAGGAGATGGAAAAACTTCAGGAAGAAAAGAAAAAGCATTTTATTGAAGAACAACAGGTTCATTCAATACAGGAGCGAATGGAGGAAGTAGAGCAGTTTTATAACGGAATACGGCAGATGAAGCATGAAATGAGAAATCATTTGACGAATATCAAGGGACTTATGGAGAGTGGCAATTATGAGGATATGCAACAATATCTGTCAAAAATGGATGAGAGTATGAATGTGTTTGAGATAACTATTCAGACAGGCAATGCTGTTACGGATGTGATTGTAAATGATAAGCAGAAAGCAGCAAGCAAACAGGGAGTACAATTTCAATCAGAGTTCTCTTATCCGGTATCAGACAGATATGATGCGTATGATATTGGAATTATCGTCAACAATTTGTTGCAAAATGCACTTGAAGCCTGTGAAAAAATGAATACGGGGGAAAGATATATTACGCTGTCTGGAAAACAAAAAAGAAAATTTTTCCTGATAGAAGTAAGAAATTCTTTTGACGGGGAAATCAAGTTTGATAGCAATACAAATCTTCCAGTTTCCGATAAAGAAAAAGATATTTCCTTACATGGAATAGGATTATCCAATGTAAAGAGAGAAGTAGAGAAGTACATGGGAGATTTAGATATTAAGGTAAAGAAAAATGAGTTTAGTGTAACAATATTGTTACAAGAAAGGAGAACAGAAAATGAGTATTAGTGGTGTAAATGGTATTGGCGCAACTGCCTACGCTTATATGAACAGCAGTATGAAAACAACAGGGGAAGGCAATTTTGCAAGTGAAGTACAAAAGGCAGAGGAAAGACAGAGCACAACATCAACTACCTCTGCATGGGCGGGGGATATGGTTATTCCGTATCCGCCAAATTATAGTGGGTTTACATATGATAGCTCCATTTCCAATAAGTCGAAAGAGGAAATGACAATGGATGAATATAAGCAGTGGGTTATGAATGAAATGTCACAGATGCCTGTAAGTGCGTGGGTTCGTTCTACATATTCATCGGGAGCAACAGTGATTAAAGAAGAAGCATTTGAAAGGATGAAAAGTGATCCGGAGTATGAAAACTATGTTTTGAACCGGGTTCGTTCAGCATATTCAGTAAGCAGCCTGCCTGCCGGATCAAATAATGTCAGCTATGATGTTATCGGAGCATCGCCGGAAGAATGTTATGGATATGCAGGACCAGTAGGAAACAGTAGTTCCAATATTTCAGGTAATGAGAAATCGTGGTGGGAAAAACGACATGAAAAAATGGAAGAATTGTTAGCGGAGCAGGAAAAAGAAGCACTTAAAAGGGCACAGGCACGCAGGGCACAAGCACAGGAAAATTTTCTCCAAAGTCAGTTGGAAAGTAGGCAGAGATTGCAGAGTTTTTTCATGGAAAAAATGCAGAACGAGCAGGGCACTGTAAATATGTCGGCTTTTCAGTCAGCAAGTGTTTCTGCCTCCGCTGTATCAGCCTACGAGGATACAATAAGTACATTTAGTAAGAGCGTGATAGAAAGTCAAAAGCTTTAAACGAGGAGGTTTAAAAGTATGGATATACAGGCACTTGGAATGCTGAGTAATATAACAGCAATTGTGCAAAAACAAAATGTGAATACTATTTCAGGTGATATAAATGTAGAAAAGGATTTTTATGGGACTCTAAGGGAACAGCAGATAAACTGTGTAAAAGAAGATATATATAATAAATTTCATATTGATGTGGGTGCTGCAAATGGCTATTTTGAGTGCTACATTCCAAGTGATGTGCTGTACAGAATGAATACAGACACAGTATTAAGACAAAAAGTTTATGATATGCTTGCGGATTATAGCAGCGATAAATTTAAACTAACGATGCAGACACTTAATCCGCCTGTAAAAAAATGTACACTGGTTTTTGATGATAATGGAGAGGTAGTTGCCACATTAGAGCCGGATGTAGGTGGAGAGAAGGCTGATTCGGAGAGATCAAAGAATACTGAAAAAGTAAGGATAATGAATGGGAGCGATATAAAAGCCTTATTGCAAAACGATATACAGGAGATGATTGAAGAGATAGAAAGACAAGGAGTTATGGCAACGGAATATAAAAAGAAAAGTATTTTATAAATAATGTAAAAAGAGAATGCTTGGACTCAAAAAGAGAAAGCATAAGCAATTCTGACTGACAGAGGAATTGCAGAAACAGGTAGCAGCCGGAAACGGAGTTTTAAGATATTGAATTGCAAGGTGGTGAATAAATTGAAAAAAATAGTTTTAACAATTACAAGCATTTTTATGATAATAATTAGGTTTTTAATAGCAAATGATATGGGTCAAAGCGCTTTAAGGCACGATGACACATCTATAACAAATAATATATTGAATAGTAAAGAGGAAACATTTCAAGGGGTAAAAAGTAATAAAGACAGCTATGAGAGTGACATAGGATATGCAGATAATGATTTGGTGTTTCGGGAGTATTCTTGGGGGTATCGTTTAGAAAAAGGATATGAGATACTAATTGAGCAAGATAAGATTATTGGTGAAGTAGAAAACACGCAAACAATAGTTGTATTTTGGAATGATAGTGTGTATAAAGAGTTTGCTTTTGATGGCAACGATATTGAGTTTGAAATAGATAAAAGTGGCAATTACAGTTTTTATGCAATTGATTCAGATGGTAACTCCTTTGATATTATGTCGATAGTAAAAGCGTATAAATCAGCAGATGGAGGTGTAATGCCATTGTAATCAGATGTGAGTATAAGTGATTCTAGCTGACAGAGGAATTGCAGAAAGGTTGAAAAAATTATGGATATACAGGCACTTGAAATACTGAGTAATTTAGCGGCAATTACAACAAAGCAAGGTTCAGGAGATGCCGAAGTTGTTTCTGGGGACTTTAGCAGACTCTTAAATGAAATAAATGCTATGCAGAGTGTTAGCGATATGCAGGAGGAAATTTGCAAAAAGTTTAATGTTACACTTCATGTTGTAGATTATGCATGTAATACGACAGACCAAACTGCCGAAAATTTTGATCTAGCGATGCTTGACAGTGGGAAATTTTATGGAGCTGGAAATGTAGTCATTTCTAAGAAATCTCTATTGAGAATGCAAACAGATAGTAGGTTTAGGCAAAAAGTATATGAGTCAATAGAAGGATTGGGCTGTACGAGTAAAATGACAGGAGGAATTGTAAAAAGTACAGGAGTATTTATTCACGAAGATGGAACAGGCGGTTACTGGACGGAATTTGACTGGGGAGACGAGGAAGATAATGGAAAAGGGAAAAAACTGTTAATTAGTAAAAAGCCTTTAAATGAATTTTTTCAAGAGCGCAGCAATATAGGTTATCAGCTGACAGAAAATGATATAGAA
Source organism: Roseburia sp. CLA-AA-H209 (assembly GCF_020687575.1). NCBI lineage: Bacteria > Bacillati > Bacillota > Clostridia > Lachnospirales > Lachnospiraceae > Roseburia > Roseburia sp. CLA-AA-H209. Next base: position 11,545 of record NZ_JAJEQU010000005.1, on the reverse strand, counting down.
AATATTATGCCACTCATGATAACGGGGTATTATAAAAAACAGGAGTAATATTTTTTGAGTTAGAGTAATGCTTGAAGATGCCTGTAAAGAAATGGGATTATCTGATGAAGCAGCAGAACAGATAACAACTGCATACGGTAAACAGGCAGAGGAGAAAATCAATAAAGTGAACAGTATGGTTGAGTTTGTTGCAAAGCAGGTAAAAATTGAAAGAGAGAAATTCTATCAGGAGCATGGAGAACCTGCTTACAGAGTGGGAAGCTCTCCGGCAAGGAATACGACAGGAAAAGACAGCGTGGAAGTAAATAAGGAATCGAACAGTGATATTTACAAGATGTTTGCAAATCTTGATGTAAGCAGCAAAGAAAACTTCAAAAGCAGCTTTGAAAATGCGCTGGCAGGGTTCGGAAATTATTTTGTTTCTGATCCGATTGAAAATTATAATGGAACAAGTCGGGAGCAGATGCAGTTAGATGAACTGGTGAAACGATTTCAGAACTTCTTAGAAGTATAGGCATCAATTTGGATATAAAGATTTAAAATTAGTTGTAATGAAACGGATTTCACATTTAATTTGACAAGGAGGTTGCAATTATGCCGAGAATTACAGATTACAGTTTCTTATTTCAGAGTATGTTTGGGACATCAAGGATGAATTTAGTCAACAACATTCAGTTGTCCCAAATTAACAGTAGCTCCGTACAGGCACAACTAAAAGCAGCAGGGATTGACACAAACAGTAAACAGTACAAAGCGGCACTTAGCGAAATGATGAAAAATGGAAATGGTGCAATGTTTACGAATGTTCAGGCGATCAAGAATCTAATGAGCCAGTATGATAAAAATGGAGATTGGGTTGATCCGAATACCGGATTAACAGGGCTTGCTGTAACTGATGAGAACAGAAATAGTTATAAACATATCATCTCTATTCCGGAGAGCAGCCGGGAAGAAATGTTTGAACTGGCAAAGAAGGAATTTTTAAGGGATAATGGCACTCTGAATGGTGATACCACAAAGAGGGAAGATGTATATGTTAACTTATATAGAAAAATGAACAAAGATGACCGTTTGTCAGCGGGATGGACAATGGAGCAATATGAACATCAATACAGGCAGGCATTTGCAGCAGCGGCGAAAGCTGCTGATCCCTCATGGAAAGCGGGTGATCCGATACCGTCTGGAGCATTGGATGGCATTACAAGAGAGTCCATTGAAAGCACACTTGCAAAAAGTGGAAGCAGTTTTGTGAAGAAATCAATAGACGTCAGTATTTAAAAACTGTAGCATTAAATAATGCTTGCGGAGCTAAGGGATAGGTGGCTTACATGGGTAAATATAAAGTATTAGATATTTTTTCTTTTTTACCTGCTAATGTGATAAGTTTAGAACAATTAGAAAAAATGTTTTTAGATAGCTTATCAGAAATATCTAATAATACAAAATTGGGTAATGAAGAAATTGTTGTTACTTGTAGTTCTCAATCTCGGTTTACTGAAAACATAAAAGAATGTGCCACAGAATTAAAGAGTGAGGGAAAGCAAGTAGCATATATCGTATGCAACGAAAAAGTAATTTCCGTTATAGGATATAGGGAAAATGAATAAGAAAAAACAAACAGCAGATAACATACTGCTGGGCTGGATATGGGAATCATTCTTTTGAATTTTCCAGAACTTAGGCAGTATATAAAAGTAATAAGGCAGGTGATGTGTATGGGAAAATGTTAGTTCTGACATTTGAAGATAATGAGGATGATATGATGAGCCACATATTATCGTTGATAAATACCAGAGAGGAAATCATTCAGATGTCAGGTTTGAATAATCATCTATTGAATTTCAAAGGTCTTAAGATTGATGAAGTTCAACGGGTGATCATTCGGGAAAATCAGGAGATAGAGCTTACTTATACGGAATTTGAGATTTTCAAGCTTCTTGCAAAGCATCCGGGAATAGTGTTCAGCAAGGAACAGATTTATGACATTGTGTGGATGGAATCCTATTCCGGCGATTACAACATTGTCATGAGCCATATACGCAACATACGAGAAAAGATAGAGGATAACCCGAGCAAGCCTGTTTACATACAGACGGTATGGGGTGTAGGCTATCGTTTCAACAAAAATTTAAGCAGCGGTCTGTAAAGAACAAATACAGATCACTGCTTATTTTTCATTTCTGACACCTAAAAGATATTCACAAGATACATGAAAAAATTCAGCAAGGGCAACCACTTCATAATCCGGTACAAAGCGTGTCCCTTGTTCTATTCGTAATACGGTCAAATCGCTAAATTCATATCCGGCAAGCTGGAGCTGTTCTGCCAGTGCTTTTTGCGATAGCTGCCTTTCAGTTCGCAATTCCTTTACTCTCTGACCTATCAGATTTTTGGAATTGCTTTCTTTATTCCAGTAAATTTTCATATCATCACCAACTTTCTAAAGATGAAGTGCCACATGATTGATTTTACGGAATAATCTTGATAATATACTTCTAAAGATGAAGTACGAAAAAATATTGTTGTAAGAAATTTTAGGATTGATAATACTGCCTGTAAAATGCAATACTTATTTAGAGAAAGGTGGACACAAAATGAATGAAGTATTTGAAAGATTATCTGATGTTTTTGAGGAGCTTCGAAGCGATGCAGGCGAACGGGAGTATTCCATACAGACAGAGGAAGCAAAGAAGGCGGATAAGGAACTGAAAAAAGAAAACCGGGAATATGAAAAATTCTTATCTGACCTTTCTACAGAGCAGAGAAATTTTTTAGAAAACTATATGGATATTGTAGACCATGCACACTTTCAGGAACAACAGAGAGCCTATTATCAGGGGATAGTAGATGCAGTACAGATACTTGCTGGACTTGGGATTGTTAAAGAGAGTGTTAAGGTAAAAGAGTTACTGAATACAATAATGAAATAAGTAAGCAGGGTGGAGCGTTTAATCATGGAATTTCCACCCTGTTTTTCTTCAGAATAATTCAGAAACAATCCAGAAAAAATCGAAATCTTTCTGCTATTCTGTCTCATGGGTTTTATATGTACGAAGATAGGCTTCCACAAGTGCAAGAATAGTGGTGATCTGATCGTCCGTACATTCTGAAAGATAAACCAGCAGCCTTTGGTAATCCAGATTATCGGTTGGAGCTGCCGGATAAAAAAACGGATCAGCAGAGATATGTAAAGCACGAATGAGTTGTCCGAGTTTTTCAAGACTTGGAACATTGCCATGATTTTCAATCTCTTTGATATATCTTGATGAGACACCGGATTTTTCGGATAACTCATCATAAGTCAGCTTTTGGTCTAATCTGGCTTTCTTCAGGCGAAAACCCATGTCTTTATCAATTTTCTTAGATTTAGCCATATCATGCACCTCCGTATATAGTGTATAGTTCACCATTTAAAAAGAAAATGAACTAATAACACACTATATAAGAGGGGAATAATGCACTTTAATAAAATAAGAAACTTTGGATATTGCATATAAAAAAACGCAGTATTCAAAGGTTTTTTCTCATGTTTTTTATCCTTTGAATGTGTTTAGGAGAGTTATGTATTCTGAACCATTGAAAGGATATTTTTGTATTTGGAAAATATTATCCTGCCCATTGCGTGGAAGGACAGGTAAATAGGTCGCATTTTAAGTAATGTGGCAAATTCTACAATTGAAAGTGTACTATATACACTCGTAAAATGTGGAGAAAATTTAATATCAGATATGAACAGCGTCCTGTGGGTGTGTGCCTGCGAGGACGTTTTTTGTATACAGAAAAATTTCTATAAAAATTTTTCAATCCACCCGAACATCTCCCCGGTTTCATTTGGGAGATACACCGGAAGGGAAAAAGGGCAAAAGCCTTGGCATTCGGAACGGGAGGAGGTGAACTCGTATGGGGCAACCTTCTTCTAAGGATGAAATGACTATCCGGCACCAGTTTGACCGGTTATGCCAGATGGCATTAAAAGGCGAAGCTGTAAATTATTACAAGCACATGGACTATCGCAGAAAACACGAAGTCACATTCTCTGAACTGTCAGAAAAGGAGTTGAGCAAATTATTTACTATGGATGAGTACGGAACAGAAAATCATCATTTTGAAGTGCATGGCTATGATATTGAAGTAAAAAATACTTTGATTGCGGAAGCATTAAAAGAACTTACGGAAAGAAAAAGGAATGTTATTTTACTTTCCTATTTCATAGAGATGAGCGATGCAGATATTGCAAGAGAAATGAATCTGGTTCGCAGTACCATTCATGAACACAGAACACGCTCACTGGAAATTTTGAGAAAGATTATGGAAGGAATAGCAGATGAAAAAGATGTCTAAAACCAGAAATAAAGAAAATTTGTTGCCTTTCCATATTATAAAGGCAGCATCAGAGGGCGATGTAAGTGCCATCAATACAGTGTTAAAACACTATGAGGGATACATAATCAAATTGTCTACCAGAAAGTTATATGACGAAAGCGGACAGGTGCATTACTGCATTGATGAAACTCTGCGTCGCAGATTAGAAACAAAGCTGATCACAAAGATATTGGCTTTTGAAGTTGCATAACAGGCAGTTAGCATTGTCCCTTTCCATTCGCTGATTGCTGCGTATGCACCCTGTACCTTGACAACTGAATATTTTTTGCATACAGGACGTGAGGATATGTGGAGCCACTAGGTAGATTCGCCAAGATGTACCTGCTCTTTGATAGGAGTGAATGTGAGGAAATGTTGAAACATTACATTGAAGCAAAGGTATGGAGCGAGAAGATCTGACAAAATGTGTGGCAGTAACACAGGGCGATGAAGCATATCCGTGATAATGATACTTCCGGATTGTAAGGAAATTTGCAGTCCGGTCAATTTGAATGACGGTGCAAGACCGATGTGGGCAGAGTAATGATCTGTCACCTGTATTGCATTTTTATCTGCCTATGAGAGCCAGCAAGAGAATTGTGGGTTGTCATTGGCGGATATAAAATGCGTGTTAAATTTAAGGAGGATTTGAGTAATGCAGAGGAAGCCAAAGACAATAAATAAGAAAAGACTGGTCAGATATAAGGAAGGGGCAGAAATGTACAGCATGGGTATGAATAAATTTCAGACTCTTGCCAAAGATGCGGGAGCAATTCTGAAGATAGACAGAATGGTGTTGGTAGACCTTGATGTGTTTGACAAATATCTTGAGTCATTTCGGGTGAAATAAATTTTGCCGACAAGGAAAAAGATTTTGGTTTAACCAAAATTCACTTGACTTTTGGTTAAACAGAAAGTATAATGATTATGAAATGGATGGAGGTGTATATTGTGGCTAGAACAGGTAGACCGAAGTCGGATAATCCTAAAAAAACTCTTATCGGATTAAAACTGACGGAGGAAGAAGCTGCAAGACTGAAAGGATATGCGTCCAAACATGACATGACCATAACACAGGTGCTACAAAGAGGGATTGATATGCAGTATGCAATGGATAAACCGGCTGAGTAGCTAGTACAAAATCTCTTTCCTTGAGAGAGGAGACGAGATGGCGAAATCAAGAAAGGATAACAAAGGGAGAGTATTAAGAAAAGGCGAAACTCAACGCAGTTGCGATGGTAAGTATGTATATACTTATGTTGATCCGGAAGGAAAGCGCCGGAGCATCTATTCTAAGGACATCATGGAATTGCGGGAGAGAGAAGTTAAACTGATGAAAGATCAGCTTGATGGGTTGGATGCGTATGCAGCCGGAACATCTACAATCAATTTTGTTTTTGACAGATATATATCGACAAAGGCAGAGTTGAGGGAAACAACAATGCGGAACTATAAATATATGTATGATCGCTTTATACGAGGTGGATTTGGCAAGAAGAAAATTGCCGCTGTGAAGTATTCTGATGTATTGCAGTTCTATCAGCATTTGTTGAAAGAGAAGGAAATGCAGATAAATACGCTAGAAACAATTCATACTGTTTTACACCCGACATTTCAGCTTGCTGTGCGTGATAACATCATTCGTGTTAATCCAAGCGATGGAGTAATGGCACAGATTAAAAAGCAACCGGGGAAAAATCATGGTGTGAGACACGCTTTGACAGTGGAACAACAGAGAGCCTTTATACGCTATATTGATGAAAGTCCTACATTTTACCACTGGGCATCTTTTTTTAAGTTTCTGCTTGGAACAGGTTGCCGAATAGGAGAAGCAATCGGTATCCGATGGGAAGACATTGATTTAGAAAAAAGGACGATCAGTATCAATCATAGCGTGGTTTATTACAGTAGAGAGTTCAAAGAACATCCGATATGTTCATTTGCTGTATCTCTTCCAAAGACAGAAGCTAGTATACGCACGATTCCGATGATGGATACGGTTTATGATGCACTCCAGATGGAATTGGATGACCAGAAGGAACATGGATTTAATGAAACAGTGATTGATGGGATGAAAGGATTTATCTTTATGAATCGTTTTGGCAATATCCATAATCCGCAAGCTGTAAACAGAGCAATCAAGCGTATATATGAAGCACACAATGCAGAAGAAGTGGTAAAAGCTGCAAAACAGCACAGAGAGCCTGTGATAATACCACATTTTTCATGTCATCATTTGCGACATACCTTTTGTTCAAGGTTTTGCGAAAATGAAACAAACTTAAAGGTAATTCAGTCTATTATGGGACACGCAAATATCGAAACAACCATGGATATTTATGCGGAAGTTACCGATACTAAAAAGCAGGAAGCAATTCAAAATTTAGCACACAATTTAGATGTATTTTAGGAAAGAGTCCGGCATGGACTGACGAGAGTACGACAAAATGTGTGCCATACGACAAGAGTACGACAAATTCGAGTGGTGTAATCAGCATAAATATGTTATTATAATAATGTTGGAACACCGAAAAAGGCTTTATTAAAGGAAAAAGCATTAAAGTAAATTAAATTGATGTGAAATCCCGACAATGAAGACCCTGAATGATGTAAATAAGAAAAATGATGTAAAATCTAAGGCTACTGAAGAAGTGAAAGCAGAGCCTGAAAAGATTGATTTTTCTAAGGTAAAGATTGAGCCTTTGTTTGAGGAAATGGTAGACTTTGATACATTCAGCAAGTCAGATTTCCGTGCAGTAAAGGTTAAAGAGTGTGTTGCAGTACCGAAGTCAAAGAAACTGTTACAGTTCACTCTTGATGACGGAACAGGCACAGACAGAACCATTTTAAGCGGTATTCACGCTTATTACGAGCCGGAAGAACTGGTTGGAAAGACTCTTATCGCTATCACAAATCTTCCACCGAGAGCTATGATGGGCATTGACTCTTGCGGTATGCTCCTCAGTGCTATTCACGAAGAAGAAGGCGAAGAAAAGCTTCATCTTCTGATGGTTGATGACCACATTCCGGCAGGTGCAAAGCTCTATTAAGATGATGTAAAGATGTACCGTTTTACCAAATAAACGGAACGTACTTCATTTGATAAAAAACTGAAAAAACAGCGATTTACATCAAACTTACATCATTTGATGCAGAAATCGGTGCAAGCAAGAAAAAATCGCATAATAAGCAGAATGAATGGGCAGTCCTTAATGGGATTGCCCATTTTTAGAAGAGAGAGAAATGTAAATCACCGATTAGGTTTTCATTGCAGTGGTTATGGAGAACAGTTATAATGGGGATAAAAGAAAACGACAAACTTGAAGTTATGGAGGAATGATAGTGAGTTATATTACAATGGAAATATGGACTGGAATATGGATATTAGTGAGATTATTTCCAATGGCACTTATTATTTTTGCAGGTGTTATGATTATCGAAGTGGGTATTGAATTTATCCAGAAGAAGAAAATTGAAGTTAAGATTTTAAATTGGTTATGTCAATTCTTATGGATTCTAATAGTTGTATCAATATTAAAAATTACAGGAATTATTGGTGGTAGTTTTGGAATATCCTCACCACTTGATAGTTATATTAGTTTTAAATTATTTGAGGATGGATTTAATGCGGCAACTATTTTGAATATATGTCTATTCATTCCATATGGATTTTTGCCAGTATTTATTTTTAAGAATATCCACAAGCATTGGTGGAATGGCGTTATACTTGGAGCAGTATTTTCGATTGGTATAGAATTTTTGCAAACATTTATTGGAAGGTTTGCACAGTTAGATGATGTGATTATGAATACTTGTGGGACTCTCGTTGGATTTTTGATAGGATGCTTGTTACTTCGTATAACCACAAGGAAAAAATAAATTTCAGTCTGTAGGGATGAAAATTTGAATTCGTAGGAGGTATCGAAAAATGAATAGGAAAACTTTATTCTGTTTTCTGACAGCTTTGATAATGATTTTTGTTCTTGCCGGCTGTAGTGGAAAGAATAGTGGTGGGAATATTGACAATGTTCAAATTCCTGATTGGAAACCATCGGAAATATATTCAGACAGTGATATTGAGGCGGCTTTCCAAACAGTAAAAGACTATTTCGGCAACGAATTTGACGGCTGCACACTGACAAAACTGTCCTATCCCGGAGATACATACGCCGATGAATTTGATGAATGGGCTGAACAATATGACGCGGATGAAGCAATCGTAATATTATCATCTTTCGATGTAGACTCATCAGGCGGGGATGGTTCGCTTAATCCGGATTCAACATATGATGATTGGAAATGGATTCTAATTAGGAATGACAGTGGGAATTGGGAACATGTTGACCACGGGTATTAAAGCGACAAATTTCAGTTTGATTAACTCCCTTTGAGAGAGGAATACCCTTTCTCAAAGGGCTTTTTTAATTTATCCGCATATTCGCAAACTTGGGGCAAGTACCTTTTCTTCATATAATAAAGCCAAAGGAAGGAGAGGATTTGATATGAGTAACAGCTTAGCGGCAGTACATCCGGAATTGGTTGCCGAGTGGTCGGAAAAGAATTTGCCACTGACACCGGACAGCATAACTTTCGGCTCGAATAAAAAGGTATGGTGGAAAGGTGCTTGCGGTCACGAATGGCAGACAAGCGTTAAGGCTCGTTCCAATGGAGAAAAATGCCCGATATGTTCCGGTGCAAGAGTGATTGCAGGCATTAACGATTTGGCGACATTAGAGCCGCTACTGGAAAAGCAGTGGTCGAAAAAGAATAAGATAAAACCGACAGAGGTTTCTATTGGTTCTCATAAGAAAGTGATTTGGAGATGTGAGAAAGGACACGAGTGGGAAGTTGCCGTTAAGAGCAGAACAATAAATAAAACAGGTTGCCCGTATTGCTCCCATAATAAAGTGTTGGCAGGATTTAATGACCTTGCAACACTTCTGCCGGATATAGCAGCCGAGTGGTCGGACAGAAATTATCCGTTACTTCCAACTCAGGTTACGGTCTTTGCCAATCGTAAGGCTTGGTGGAAGTGTAAGGATTGCGGCAGAGAGTGGAACACCCTTATTTCTACCCGTTCCGGTGGGAGCAAATGCCCGTATTGCAGTGGGTACATATTCCTGAAAGGGTTTAACGATTTGCAGACAACACACCCTGAAATTGCGTCTGAGTGGTCGGAGAAGAACTTGTCATTGAAGGATAGCACTTTCAATGTTGCAGCCACTTCAAAGGGAACGACTTATGAAGAATGTGTGCTGCGGTCTGAGTTCCAGAGCGATTGCAAAGCAGGAGGGTGTATATTACAGCTCCGTAGATAAGTCTATTGCAGCGGCAAAGAAAAACTTTATCAAATTTTATGAAAATCTCTGATTTTGGGTGTGCATTTCAGCACCCTTTGTCCAAATGAGTGAAGGGGTTATTTCATTCCGGATACGAATGACACTTTAAAAATTTGATTCTTGTGAGGTTATGTATATGAAAGAAAAAATGATTTGTCGTGGGGATTTATTCTACTATGACTTTGGAGATAACAGTGGTTCAGTACAAAGCGGAGAGCGTCCGGTGCTTGTCGTTCAGGCAGACGATTATAACCAGAATGCTCCGACGATTATTGTTGCAGCGGTTACAAGTGTAATCAAGAAAAGATATTTGCCATCGCACATTATTCTCGGCGAGGAGTTTGGACTGAAGAAACCGTCAATGGTTCTTCTGGAGCAGATACGGACAGTCAATAGAGAGGATTTGCGTGAATACATAGGTACGGTAGATGACGATAAACTTTTCAGACAGATAAATGCAACTTTGAAAAAGACTTTTGGACTTTGGGTTTACAAGCCGGAGGGGAAAGAAAATATTCGCTGTCTATGCCCGAAGTGTCTGAATGATTACATCCACAATCCAGACTATATTGTAAGGCGACTCGACCCATTTGCAAAGCGAAAAGACAGATGTGATAAGTGCGATGGGGATGGTTGGGATTATGTTGTTACCGACAGATATTCATCAAAGAAAGAAAAGAGGGGAAGCAATGACAGAAAATAAAATCATTATTCCTATCTGGAAGAAGTCCAATCTTACAGTAGAAGAAGCCGCAGCTTATTGTGGTATTGGCTCAAGAAAATTAAGAGAAATGTCCGACTCGGAGTTTTGCCCTTTTGTTCTTTGGAATGGAAGTAAGCGACTGATTAAAAGAAGAAAACTGGACGAATATCTTGATAATGCGTATTCGATATAGCTGATTTGTAAAATGTGCGATGGGTTGGTTCGCATGATAGGCTCATCGCCATTTTTAAATTATCATAAGGGCAGAAAAAAACAAGGAGGTGCTTCTGTAATGGCAGATACAGAAAAGATTATCCGAAAAAAATATGATGTGCCGATATGGCATAAGTCTAATTTGACGATTGATGAAGCAGTTGAATATTCTGGCATAGGCAGAGAAAGACTGAGAAAACTAACAAGCCAAGAAGAATGCCCATTTGTTCTTCATATAGGAAATCGTCGAATGATTAAGAGGAGGATTTTTGATGAATACATTGAAAAACTTACTTTCCTTGAATGATGATGAACGCTTACTTGCCGAAGTAAGAACATATCAGGAAAAACTCATAAGCAATGCTGAAGAACCGATATGGGAAAGAAAGTGGCTGACAATCGAAGAAGCCGCAGCATATTCCGGTATAGGAAGAACGAAGTTGCGTGAGTTGTCTAATCAAGCAGGTTGTCCCTTTGCAATATGGATAGGCAATAAAATCCATATTGTGAGGGAACGACTGGACAAATATATAGATGAGCACACCTTTAATAATCCGGCGGATATAGCTGCTGTCATGGGAGACTGTATGTGCCAGTTTGACAGGGAAGTAGTGTGTGTGGTCAATCTAAGGTCAGATTTAAAACCTATCAATGTGCATTTTGCAAGTGTTGGTTCTTTAAATGAGGCAATGGCACATCCGAGAGAGCTGTTTAAATCAAGTATCCTAAGCAATGCGGCAAGCATGATGTTAATCCATTGTCATCCATCCGGGAATGTATTCCCAAGCAAGGCAGACACGATGATGACAGACCGTATGAACAAGCTGTGTGAACTGATGGGAATACCGCTTATTGACCATATCATAGTCGGTGGAGACAATCGTGAATTTTTCAGTTTCAGGGAAAAAGGCATGATTGATAATCCTAA